>DATBMB010000085.1:0-12116 GCA_036555035.1 Burkholderiales bacterium
GCGGGCCAGGACCGCGAGCGGCAGAAGAACGAAGGGCAGGCTTACGCCAACGACGTGGTGCCGAAGGCGAAGGGCATGGCAGCGCGGCTCACGCAGGAGGCGGAGGGCTACCGTCAGCGCGTCATCGAGCAGGCGGAGGGCGACGCCTCGCGCTTCCGCCAGGTCGTTGCCGAGTACAACAAGGCGCCGCAGGTCACGCGCGACCGGCTCTACATCGAGGCGATGCAGCAGATCATGAGCAATACGACCAAGGTGCTGGTCGACCAGAAAGGCGGCAACAATCTGATCTACCTCCCGCTCGACAGGATCATGCAGATGAGCGGCGCGGGGCCGGGTGCGGCGAAGCCCGCCGAAGCTCCGCCTGTTCCGGATTCTTCCACCTCGCGCTCACGCGAGGCGTTCCGCGCGCGTGAACGGGAGTCGCGCTGATGAGAAACCGCCTCGGCGCGGTGCTGGTGGGGGTGCTGGTGGCGCTCGTGATCAGCGCCATGAGCCTCTTCGTGGTGGACCAGCGCCAGAACGCGATCGTGTTCCGGCTCGGTGAGGTGATCGCGGTCAAGACCGCTCCCGGCCTCTATTTCAAGGTCCCGCTGCTCGACAATGTGCGCTTCTTCGACGTGCGCATCCTCACGATCGATACCGCCGAGCCGGAGCGCTTCCTCACCTCGGAAAAGAAGAACGTGCTGGTGGATCTCTTCGTCAAGTGGCGCATCACGGACGTGCGCCAGTATTACGTGAGCGTGGGGGGCAACGAGGGTCTCGCGCAGACGCGGCTGCTGCAGACGATCAACGACGGCCTGCGCGCTGAGTTCGGCAACCGCACGGTGCACGAGGTGGTCTCCGGAGAACGCGACAAGATCATGGACCTCATGCGCGAGAAGGCGAACGAGGACGCGAGGAATATCGGAGTGGAGGTGATCGACGTGCGGATGAAGCGCGTGGAACTCCCACAGGAAGTGAGCGTCGACGTCTACCGCCGCATGGAGGCCGAGCGCAAGCGCGTGGCCAACGAGCTGCGGTCCACCGGCGCGGCGGAGTCGGAGCGGATCCGGGCGGAAGCCGACAAGCAGCGCGAGGTGATCGTGGCGCAGGCGTACCGCGAGGCGCAGCGCATCAAGGGCGAGGGCGACGCGAGGGCGACGGCGATCTACGCGCGCGCCTACGAGCAGAACCCCGAGTTCTACGCCTTCTATCGCAGCCTCGAGGCCTACCAGGCGAGCTTCCGCGGCCGCAACGACGTGCTCGTGCTCGAGCCCAGTTCCGAATTCTTCAAGTACCTCAGGTCGAGCGGCAGGCAGGGCAAGTAGCACGGGGCGCGCGGCGTGGCCGGCGACGCCCCCACTGACGCGCTCGCGCCGGGTCCGGTCGGATGAACATGGGGACTATCCTGCTCACGGCGCTCGCCCTGATGCTCATCATCGAGGGGGTGCTGCCGTTTCTCCTGCCGGGGCTGTGGCGCGACACCTTCCGGCGCCTGACCGAGATGAGCGACGGGCAGATCCGCTTCATCGGCCTCACCTTCATGCTCGTCGGACTGCTGCTGCTCTACCTGGCGCGCCAGTGAAGCTCAGGATCGAGGAGTGAGGATCGAGGATTGAGAAAGTCCTGATCCCGATCTCAACTATAATCCCCCTCGATCCTGAATCCTGAATCCTCAATCCTGATTCCCGAAATGCGTACCTGGGTACTGCCTGAGTACATCGAGGACATCCTCCCGCTCGAGGCCGCGCGGCTCGAGCGGCTGCGCCGCGACCTCCTCGATCTCTTTCTCGGCCGGGGCTACGAGCTTGTCATGCCGCCGCTGCTGGAGTACGTCGAGTCGCTCCTCACGGGCACCGGGCACGACCTCGACCTGCGGACCTTCAAGCTGGTGGACCAGCTCTCGGGGCGCATGATGGGGGTGCGCGCCGACATCACGCCCCAGGTCGCGCGCATCGACGCGCATCTGCTCAACCGCAAGGGCGTGACGCGGCTGTGCTACTGCGGCAGCGTGCTGCACGCGCTGCCGGCCGCCCCGGGCGCAACGCGCGAGCAGATCCAGATCGGCGCGGAGATCTACGGCGAGCCGGGCGTCGCGGGCGACCTCGAGATCCAGGCGCTGCTCACCCGCGCGCTCGCGGCCGCGGGTGTGCGCGGCGCGCGCATGGACATGGGGCACGTCGCCGTGTTCCGCTCCATCGTGCGCGCGGCCGGCGTCGGTGCCGGGCTCGAGCGCGAACTGTTCGAGGCGCTGCAGAAGAAGGACGTTCCGGCCCTCAAGCGGCTGGCGCGGACGCTCGACGCGGCCACCCGCGCCGCGCTCGCGCTGCTGCCGGAGCTCTACGGCGGCCTCGAGGTGCTGGAGCTTGCCGGGAAGCGGCTGCCGAAGATCCCCGAGCTGACGCGGGCGCTGGCGACGCTGCGCGCGCTCGCGAAAGCATGTCCGGTCCCGGTGAGCTTCGATCTCGCGGAGCTGCGCGGCTATCACTATCACTCGGGCGTGGTGTTCGATGCCTATTGCGAGGGTGTCACCGGCGCGATCGCGCGCGGCGGACGCTATGACGAGGTCGGCCGCGCGTTCGGGCGGCCGCGTCCCGCCACGGGCTTCTCGATCAACCTGCGCAATCTCGCGGGGGCGGGCGGCGCGCCGCGGCGGCGCAAGGCGGGCGGCAAGGGCAAGGCGCAATGAGGCGAGCCGCGCGCAACGTCGTCGTCATCGGCGCTCAATGGGGCGACGAGGGCAAGGGCAAGATCGTCGACTGGTTGACCGACCACGCCCAGGGTGTCGTGCGCTTCCAGGGCGGGCACAACGCCGGGCACACGCTGGTGATCGGCGGCCGCAAGACGGTGCTCCACCTGATCCCGTCCGGCATCCTGCGCCCGAAGGTCGCCTGCTACATCGGCAACGGCGTCGTGGTCTCGCCCCGGGCGCTGGTCGAGGAGATCGCGATGCTGGAGGCGGCGGGCGTGAAGGTGCGCGGGCGGCTCAAGGTGAGCGAGGCCTGCCCGCTGATCCTCCCGCACCACCAGGCGCTCGACGTCGCGCGCGAGAATGCCAAGGGCGATTTCAAGATCGGCACCACCGGCCGCGGCATCGGGCCGGCGTACGAGGACAAGGTCGCGCGCCGGGCGATCCGGCTTCAGGACCTGTACTACCCGGAGCGCTTCGCCCGGAAGCTGAAGGATCTGCTCGATTTCCACAACTTCGTCCTGGTGAACTATCTCCGGGCGAAGCCCGTGGACTTCCAGAAGACCTACGATGAGTCGCTCCAGGCGGCGGCCGAGATCCAGCCGATGGTCGCCGATGTGCCGAGGCTGCTCAACGCAGCGCAGGACGCGGGCAAGAATCTTTTGTTCGAGGGCGCGCAGGGGGCGCTGCTCGACATCGACCACGGAACCTATCCCTATGTCACTTCGAGCAACTGCGTCGCGGGCGCCGCCGCGGCCGGCGCCGGCATCGGCCCGCAGCATCTTCACTACGTGCTGGGCGTCACCAAGGCCTATGCCACGCGCGTCGGCGCGGGGCCGTTTCCCACCGAGCTCGACAACGAGATCGGGCGCGCGCTGGCTAGCCGCGGCAACGAGTTCGGCGCTACGACCGGCCGGCCGCGCCGTTGCGGCTGGTTCGATGCGGCCGCGCTCAAGCGCTCGATCCAGCTGAACGGCATCTCCGGCCTGGGCGTGACCAAGCTCGACGTCCTCGACGGCATGGACTCGGTGCGGCTCGCGACCGGCTACCGCATGGGGAACGCCCGCACCGATATCCTGCCGGCCGGGGCGGACGCGCTGGAAGGGTGCGAGCCGATCTACGAGGAGATGCCGGGCTGGAAGGACAGCACCGTCGGGCTCACGCGCCTCAAGGATCTGCCCAAGGCGGCGCGGAACTATCTCAAGCGCATCGAGAAGATCCTCGATGTGCCGATCGACGTCATCTCCACCGGCCCGGAGCGCGCGCAGACCATCGCGCTGCGGCATCCTTTCAGGTGAAGCGCTGGTGCCCAGGAAGGGATTCGAACCCCCACACCATTGCTGGCGCCAGGACCTGAACCTGGTGCGTCTACCAATTCCGCCACCTGGGCATGCGGGCGCGATTCTAGACCAACGTGCTCCATTGATCAATTGAATCAACGCAAATCCCGCAGTTCACGCTCCACTCGACAGCGCGATCCGCACGCCGCGCGCGAGGCCGGACGTTACGCGCGCCCGGTCGCGAGCCGGGAGTTCATCCTGCAGACGCTCACGCGCAAGGGCGTGCCCGTGATGGAACACGAGCTCGAGCAGCTCCTGCACATCGCTGCCCCGGACCGCGAGGCGTTCGCAAAGCGCATCGCCGCGATGGAGCGCGACGGCGAGATCATGCGCAACCGCCGCAACGCCATCTGCGTCGTCGCGAAGCTCGACCTCGTGCGCGGGCGCGTGCAGGGGCACCCCGACGGCTTCGGCTTCCTCGTGCGCGACGACGGCGGGCCGGATCTCTTCCTCGGGCCCAAGGAGATGCGCGAGGTCCTGCACGGCGACCGCGTCGTCGCGCGCATCTCCGGCGCCGATCGCAGGGGGCGGCCCGAGGGCAAGATCGTGGAAATCCTCGAGCGCGGGCAGACCCGCCTTGTCGGGCGGCTGCACCGCGAGCACGGGATATGCACCGTCACCGCCGAGGACCAGCGCGTGAGCCACGAATTCCTCGTGCCGCCGGACGCGGTGGGCGGCGCGCAGCCGGGGCAGGTGGTGACGGTAGAGATCGTGGCGCAGCCCTCCAAGCATGCGCAGCCGGTTGCGCGCGTCGTGGAGGTGCTCGGCAACTATGCCGATCCCGGCATGGAGATCGAGATTGCCCTGAGGAAGCACGCGCTGCCGCACAAATTCTCGCGCGCGGCAGAGGAGTTGTGCGCAAGGCTGCCTGACGAGGTCACCCCCGAGGACCGCGCGGGCCGCACCGATCTCACCCGCCTGCCGCTGGTGACGATCGACGGCGAGAGCGCCAAGGACTTCGATGACGCCGTGTACTGCGAGGCGGGGGGCAGTACGGGGGGGTGGCGGCTCATCGTCGCCATCGCCGACGTGAGCCATTACGTGAAGCACGGGGATCCGCTCGACCGCGATGCACGCGAGCGCGGAAACTCGGTGTATTTCCCGCGCCGGGTGATCCCGATGCTGCCGGAGAAGCTCTCCAACGGGCTCTGCTCCCTCAATCCGGATGTCCTGCGCCTCGCCGTCGCCTGCGAGATGGACGTATCAGCCGACGGCGCCATCCGCTCCTACCGGTTCTATCCCGCCGTGTTCCGCTCGCACGCGCGGCTTACCTACACCGAGGTCTGGGCGATGCTGCAGGACGAGCGGGGCGAGGCGGCGCGCCGGCGCCACGCCCTGCTGCCGCACGTTCGGAGCCTCCACCGGCTCTACCGCCAGCTCGCGAAGGCGCGCGAGCGGCGCGGCGCGATTGATTTCGAGACCATCGAGACCGAGATGCTGTTCGACGCGCACGGCAAGATCGAGCGCATCGTCCCGGTACGGCGCAACGACGCACATCGCGTGATCGAGGAATGCATGCTCGCCGCGAATGTCTGCGCGTCGGACTTCCTGCACGGGGCCCGGCACCCCATGCTCTACCGCATCCATGAAGGCCCGACGCCGGAGAAGCTCGCCATGCTGCGCGAGTTCCTGAAGGGGTTCGGGCTGCAGCTTTCAGGCGGCGACGATCCGCATGCGCGCGACTACGCGAAGCTGCTCGCGAAGGTGAAGGACCGGCCGGATGCGCAGCTGCTGCAGACGGTGATGCTGCGCTCGCTGCAGCAGGCGGTCTACAGCCCCGACAACGTCGGCCATTTCGGGCTCGCCTACGAGTCCTACACGCATTTCACCTCGCCCATCCGGCGCTACCCGGACCTGCTGGTGCACCGCGCGATCAAGTCGGTGCTCGGCCGCCGCCGCTACGAGCCGGGAAACTGGCGCGAGCTCGGCGCGCACTGCTCGATGACCGAGCGGAGGGCGGACGAGGCGACCCGCGACGTCGTCGCCTGGCTCAAGTGCTACTACATGAAGGACCGGGTGGGCGAGACTTTTCCGGGCAGCATCAGCGGCGTCACTGCCTTCGGCGCGTTCGTGGCGCTCGACGAAGTCTATGTCGAGGGGCTGGTGCACGTATCCGACCTCGGCAACGACTACTTCCACTTCGAACCGGCGCGGCACCAGCTGATGGGCGAGCGCACTCGCAAGCGCTACCGCCTGGGCGACCGGCTGCGCGTGAAGGTGGTGCGCGTCGATCTCGACAGCACGCGAATCGACTTTGCGCTCGCCGAGAAGCAGTGACGAATGATGAGCGAGACGCGGCTCATATACGGCTTCCATGCGGTCGTGAGCCGGCTGCGGCAGAAGGCGGCCGGCATCCACGAGATCTATCTGGACGCCGCGCGCGGTGACCGGCGCGTGCGCGACCTCGCGCAGGCGGCGCAGGCGCGCGGGGTGCGCGTGATCCAGGTCGAGGGCGCCCGGCTCGACGGCATGACGGGCCGCGCGTCTCACCAGGGCGTCGCTGCTCGCGTGGAGGCCGCGGCCCCCGCACAGGACCTCGACGCCATCCTCGCCGATTTGACCGAGCCCGCGCTGCTGCTCGTTCTCGACGGGATTACCGATCCGCACAATCTCGGCGCCTGCCTGCGCGTGGCCGATGCCATGGGGGTGCACGCGGTAATCGCGCCCAAGGACCGGGCGGCCGGCCTGTCGCCGGTCGTCGAAAAGGTCGCGAGCGGCGCCGCGGAGACCGTGCCGTTCATCGCGGTCACCAATCTCGCGCGCACGATGCGCGAGCTGAAGGAGCGCGAGATCTGGCTGATCGGCGCGGACCAGGGCGCCGAGCGCGATCTCTACGCGGTAAAGCTCGATGGACCGCTCGCGTGGGTGCTCGGAGCGGAAGGCGAGGGCATGCGGCGGCTCACGCGCGAGAGCTGCGACGAGCTCGCCCGCATCCCGATGCTCGGGAGCGTGGAGAGCCTCAACGTCTCGGTATCGGCGGGTATCTGCCTTGCCGAAACGCGCCGCCAACGACAGTTGCGCAAGTAAGGGCGGCCGGAGATCATTCGGGGCGCGTCCCGCTGAAATCAGCACGTCCGGCACCGAGGAGGCCGGTACGATGACAAGATCATGTGCAGCCGTGATGCTGGTCGCATGCTTGTGCACGGCCGGCGCGCCGTCCGGCACGCTCGCGCAGGCTCCGGCAGAAGCCGGAGCGGCGCCCCGCTTTGCCATCCAGTCCTTCGAGGTCATCGGCAACACGCTCCTGCCCGCGCCCGCACTCGAGGATGTGTTGTCGCCCTACGTCGGGCCGGACCGCGATTTCGGCGACATCCAGCGCGCGCTCGCGGCGCTCGAGCAGGCCTACCGCGATCAGGGCTACGGAGTCGTGCAGGTGCTGCTCCCGGAGCAAGAGATCACGAGCGGCATCGTGCGGCTCCGCGTGGTGGAGCCGCGGGTGGGCAAGGTCGTGATCGAAGGCAACACGCATTTCGAGGACGAGAACGTCCGGCGGAGCCTCCCCACGGTGAAGGAGGGCGAGACGCCCAGCTCGAAGGCGATCGCGCGCAACCTGCAGCTCGCCGGCGAGCATCCCGTCAAGCAGACCAACGTGCTGCTGCGCGCCGGAGCGGCGGAAGGGGAGATTGACGTCACCATCAAGGTCTCCGACGACAAGCCGTGGCGCGGCTTCATCACGCTCGACAATACCGGCACCAACGAGACCGGCGTCACGCGCCTGGGCATCGGCGCGCAGCACTCCAACCTCTTCAACCGCGACCATGTCGTGACGGCACAGTACGTGACCTCGCCCTCGGATCCGGACCAGGTGTCGATCTACGGGGTGGGCTACCGGATTCCCTTCTACGGGCTCGACAGCTCGCTCGATCTCGTCGCCGGCTACTCGGACGTCGATTCCGGCGTGGTCCAGGGGCTGTTCAACGTGAGCGGCAGCGGCTCCATTGCCCTCGTGCGGTGGAACACCATCCTGCCGAAGTGGGGGGACTACGAGCACAAGATTTCCTTCGGGCTCGATTACCGCGCGTTCCAGAACGACGTCCTGTTCCAGAGCACGGAGAGCATCGTCCCCGACATCACCGTGCGCCCGGCGAGCCTGGCCTACGGCGGCGTCTGGCGGGGCGCGGCCACCGAGCTTTCGTTCTACGGCAGCTACTCGAGGAACATTCCCGGCGGGGACAACGGCAGGGAGGAGGACTGGCGGGCGCAGCCCGGAAGCCGCCAGACCGTCGTCGACGACTACCAGATCCTGCGTTACGGATTCAATTTCGTCAGCCGGTTCCCGGGAGATTGGCAGGCCCGGCTCGGGGCGAGCGGCCAGTACAGCGCCGATGCGCTGGTTTCGGCGGAGCAGTTCGGAATCGGTGGCCCGGATACCGTCCGCGGCTACCTGCTGCGGGAGCTGGCGAAGGACCGGGGCAATGCCGCGCAGCTCGAGTTCTACACGCCCGATCTCGCGCGCCCGCTTGGCTCGGCCGGGGACTTCCGCACGCGAGTCCTCGCGTTCTACGACTACGGCTCGGTGGTGAACAACGAAACGCAGCCGTCCGACCGGGAGTCCCTCGCGAGCACGGGCCTGGGGCTGCGGCTGGGCTACGGCAAGGCGGTGAGCCTGCGGCTCGACGTTGCCCGCATCCTCAAGGAAACCATCGAGCGCGAGAAGGACAGCTACCGGGTCAGCGGCGCGCTGGCGCTGATCTTCTAGGACCGGCGAGCCTTTGAGCACGCCGGAAAGTCCTGTATAATCCGCGCCTTCATGATTTCGGCCGGACGCCGGAATCAGCATCCTTGCCTCACCGCGTGCAGCGTGCGGGAGGCTTTACCCATAAGGAGCGATGCCCATGCGGCATTACGAGGTCGTATTCATCGTCCATCCGGACCAGAGCGAGCAGGTCCCGGGGATGGTCGAGCGCTACCGCCAGATGGTTACCGGGCGCAGTGGCAGGATCCACCGGCTGGAAGACTGGGGCCGGCGCCAGCTCGCATTTCCCATCCAGAAGGTGCACAAGGCGCACTACGTGCTGATGAACGTCGAGTGCGACGGGGAGACGCTGAGCGAGCTCGACCACGCCTTCAAGTTCAACGACGCGGTGCTGCGCCACCTGATCGTCAAGATGGGGGGCGCGGTGACGACGCCCTCGCCGATGATGAAAGAAGAGAAGTCGAGATCGCTGACGCCGGCCTCCGAGGAGAGCGCAAAGCCTGCTCCCCCCGCGGAAGAGGCGGCCGCCCCAGCTTGACCAACGAGGTTGCGCTCAGCGGGGAGTTGACCGCCATCGAGCCGCTGCGCTACACCCCCGCCGGCATCCCCCTGCTCAACTTCCGGCTGCTGCACCGCTCGCAGCAGACGGAGGCCGGGCTGAAACGCCAGGTGGAATGCGAGGTGAGCGCAGTGGCGATGGCCGAGGTGGCCGTGGCGTTGTCCCATCTGAAGTTGGGGCAGACGGCGCGGGTGAAGGGGTTTCTCAACCGCAGGGGCCGGATGGGCGCGCAGTTGGTACTACATGCAACCGAAGCACACGCGACAAAGGAATAGTCATGGCGATGGCGAGATACGGTGGATCGAGAGGCCCCGGAGGCAGGGGCCGGGGCAAGGGCAAGGGCAAGTTCGGCAAGGGGGGCAAGGGCCGCGACACGCGCGGCGGCCGCGGGCAGCTGTTCCGGCGCCGGCGGTTCTGCCGCTTCACGGCCGAGAAGGTGAAGGAGATCGACTACAAGGACATCGGCGTGCTGAAGGACTTCATCAACGAGAACGGCAGGATCATCCCGGCGCGCATCACCGGCACCAAGGCGCGCTACCAGCGCCAGCTCTCCGTCGCGATCCAGCGCGCGCGTTTTCTTGCGCTGCTGCCGTACACCGACCTTCATTGAAATAATTTTCCCTCCCCTTCAAGGGGAGGGCCAACGGAGCGTAAGCATGCAGGTGATATTGCTCGAGAAGATCGTGAACCTGGGCGGGCTGGGCGACGTCGTCAAGGTGAGGGACGGATTCGCCCGCAACTTCCTGATTCCGCACGGGAAGGCAAAGCGCGCCACGCCCGCCAACGTGGCCGAGTTCGAGCGCCGGCGGGTTGAGCTGGAGCAGGCGCAGGCCGATGCGTTCGCCAAGGCCCAGGAAAAGGCCGCAAAGCTCGACGGGCTCATGGTGCAGGTCACCCAGAAGGCGGGCGTGGACGGCAAGCTCTTCGGCTCCGTCACCAACGTGGACGTCTCGGAGGCGCTGAAGGCGCAGGGCTTCGATGTGCCGAAAGCCGCGATTCGCATGCCCCAGGGACCGCTGAAGACGGTGGGCGACCACCCGCTCAAGATCGCGCTGCACGCCGATGTCGTGGTGACGGTGACTGTTTCGGTGCTCGGAGAGCAGTAGCGCGTCGAGGGGCGGAAGAGGGGCCCCGAACGGTTTGTGTTCGGGGATCTGACCCCCGGTGACGCGCAGGCGGCCGACACGATATCGGATTGTGCTTGCCGGAGACCTATCAGAGGCCGCGTGCGGTGCGGCACCGTGCTTGTGCATTCATTCCAAACGGAAATTTTTTTCCGAAAAAAAGGCTGGCGACAGCCTTTTTTTTTCTGTAAATTTCATTTCTCCCGCGCGCGTCTCAAGCGCGCGCTGTAAACTTCACAGACTCACCCGTCCAGAGAGACAGCAGCGGCACGCGGCATGGCCCAGGCGCAGGTTACCTCGATCGTCAAGGACGCCCAGGTCGAGGCAGCGCGGGTCCCGCCGCAGTCGATCGAGGCCGAGCAGTCGGTGCTGGGAGGGCTCCTCCTCGATAACTCGGCCTGGGACCGCATCGCCGATCTCATCGGCGAGCAGGACTTCTACCGCGCCGATCACCGGCTGATCTTCCAGCATGTCGGCGCGCTGATCGAGCACGGCAAGCCGGCCGACACGCTGACGGTGGCCGAAAGCCTGGAGCGCGCCGGCAAGCTCGCCGAGATCGGCGGGAACGCATACCTGGGCTCGCTTTCCCTTAACACGCCGAGCTCGGCCAATATCCGCCGCTACGCCGAGATCGTGCGCGAGCGCTCGGTCATGCGCCACCTCGCGGCGGTCGGCGCCGAGATCGCGGATTCGGCGTTCAGCCCCGGCGGCCGGAGCGCGGGAGAGCTGCTCGACCACGCCGAGGGGCGGGTGTTCGAGATCGCGGAGGCGAGCAGCCGCGGCAAGCAGGGATTCGTGGGGATCGACGAGCTCGCCGCGCGGGTCGTCACCCGCATGGACGAGCTCTACCACTCCGAGAACCCGAGCGACATCACCGGCATCCCGACCGGCTTTACCGACCTCGACCAGAAGACCGCGGGCCTGCAGCCCGGCGATCTCATCATCGTCGCCGGACGGCCCAGCATGGGCAAGACGGCGATGGCCCTCAACATCGCGGAGCACGTTGGAATCGATCTGGGCCTGCCGGTCGCCGTCTACAGCATGGAGATGAGCGGGGAGCAGGTGGCGATGCGGATGCTCGGGTCGCTCGCGCGCGTGAGCCAGCACAAGATCCGCACCGGCCGCGTGGAGGAGGGCGACTGGACGAGCGTCACCGCCGGGCTCGCCAAGCTGCAGGACGCCAACATCCACATCGACGAGAGCGGGGTGTTGAATCCCCTGGAGCTGCGCGCGCGGGCGCGCCGGCTCTACCGCCAGTGCGGGAAGCTCGGGCTCGTGGTCGTCGACTACCTGCAGCTGATGTCGGCTACCCGCGGCGACAGCGAGAACCGGGCGACGGAGCTCTCCGAGATCTCGCGGTCGTTGAAGGCGCTGGCGAAGGAGCTGCACGTCCCGATCGTCGCCCTCTCGCAGTTGAATCGCGGCGTGGAATCGCGCACCGACCGCCGCCCGCTGATGTCGGACCTCAGGGAATCGGGCGCGATCGAGCAGGATGCCGACTTGATCCTCTTCATCTACCGGGACGAGGTCTATCGTCCCGACACGCCCGACAAGGGCATCGCCGAGATCATCATCGGCAAGCAGAGGAACGGCCCGATCGGCACGGTGAAGCTCACCTTCCGCGGCGAGTTCACCCGCTTCGAGAACTACGCCGATCCCGGCCGCTTCTAGGCTAGAGCGCCTCGGCGGCGTAGTCGGCGAGGCGCGAGCGCTCCCCGCGCGTCAGCGT
>DATBMB010000094.1:0-31881 GCA_036555035.1 Burkholderiales bacterium
TGACGCCGGAGAACCAGTTCGCATCGCCCCCCTCAATGCCGAGCTTGCCCTTCCATCGCGGGTTGGCGAGCTCCTCGTAGGTCTTCGGCAGCTCGTCCTTCCTCACGAGCTTGGTGTTGTAGGCCGCGACCCAGATGTTCAACCGCATGCTCAGCCACTCGCGGTGCGGCGGACTCGCGCCGGGAATCAAATCGGCGAGATGCGGCGAGCGCACCTCCTGCAGCAGCTTCTCGCGCTGCAGCGCCTCGATGTCGGGGCCGTTGGTCTCGATGATGTCCGCCTCGAAGCGGCCGGCGCGCGCTTCCGTCACGGCTCGCTGCACGACCTTCTCCGAGCTTGCGCGCCAGACCTGGAGCTTGACGCCGTGCTTCTTCTCGAACGCCGCGGAGAGCACCGCCATGTCGTCGGGCGGCGCGGAGGTGTAGATGACGACCGTGCCTTCCTTCTTCGCGCCCTCGGCCAACCGCTGCGCGCGGTCCGCGCCTTCGTACATCGCGACGGCTGCGGCGGACTGCGCTAATGCCGGCGTGGCAAACCACGCCGCTGCAAGGCAGAACGCGAAGCGGCTAATCATCCCCGCCGACTGTTTCCAGCGCCGCGCCCTTCTCCAGCAGCGCACGCTCCGCCTTGTACGCCTCCTCCATGCGCGACTTCAGCCCGTGCTTGGCGAGCGCCTCGGCGAACCACTTGCGCACCTCGGGCCGCTCGTCGGCGTAGTCGATCTGGTCGCCGCCGATGCGCCGGCTGATCCAGGCCTTGGGCACGCCCTGGGCATTGCGCACCGCGACGCCCTCGTGCTTGAAGGCGAGGTAGCGCGCGGGCGTTGTCCCGGTGTTGAAATGCTGGTGCTGCCACATGTTGGGAGGCACGATCATGGTGCCGATCTGCCAGTCGTAGCGGCGCGGCTCCTCGCCTTCGGGCCACATCAGCGAATAGCCTTCCCCCGAGAGGACGATCACGTGCGCCCCGGGCCCGTGCGCGTGGGATTTCTTGTAGGTTCCCGTGGGGAACTGCGAGATGTGGCTGTTCATCGAGCCCTTCGCCATATTGAAGCGGATGTGGCCGCCGCCCGCGCCGCGCTCCTTGGCGGTGATGAGCGGCAGGTTGACGGCATCCGCCACGAAGTTGGTGTCGAGGAGAAACCCCTTCTGCTCGCTCTTTGGCGCGAAGTAGTCCGGCTCGCCCGCGAAGCGGTTCTTGAAGTCGTACTTCGTGTTGAAGATAAAGTCGACGTCGTCGTAGAGATTGATGACGACCGGCCCATTGGTGACCGCGACGTAGCGCGCCGGTTCCTGACCGGAGCCGTTGAAGTGCTGGTGCCACGCGTTGACCGGGATCGCGAAGAGCGCGCCTGCCTTCCATTCGAAGGTGATGCGCCCACCGGCGTCGTTCCACACCGCGGTGGAGCCGCGCCCGGAGAGGATCATGACCATCTCCTCGAAGAGCTGGCGCTGCGGCGCGAGCTTGCCCCCGGCCGGGATCTCGCACACGTAGCAGTCGTTCGAGGTGCGCGAGGCTTCGTGGTTGAAATACACGCCGCGCCCGCCGCGGCGCGCCCACGGCTTCAGCTCCACCGTGTTGAGATTGGCCACGTAATGCGAGGGAATGATGTCGAGCCCCTCGGACTTCACCCAGCGCGTGTAGGGCGTCTCCTTCTCGGTGGCGAATTTCTTCGCCATTTCCTCCGAAACCATTGCCGACTTCGCCATCGCTCACCTCTCGTTTCAGGGTTGCGCAGAATCTACTCCAACCGCACCGCCGTGGCCACCATCCGCGGCGAGGGCAATGCACTTCTCCGTGCTCACGCGCAGGAAAATGGGATCGCCGACGGGCGTGCGCAGCGTCGGGTGCGCGGTCGCGAGCAGCAGGGTGTCTCCCACCGCCACCTGGAAGTCCACCGTGTCACCGAGGAAGACCTTGGCGCTCACCGTGCCCGTGCAGACATTGGGGCCGTCCGGGCGGGACTCGGAGAGCTCGATGTCCTCCGGCCGCACCGAGAGTGCCACGGCGTCGCCCACCTTGAGCGGGTCCACCGACAGGCCATGCAGCTCGCCGAACGCCGTGCCGAGCCGGTAGTGGTCCGCGCCGTCGGCCGCGACCACTTTCGCGTCCAGCAGGTTGGTGCGTCCGATGAAGTCGGCGACGAAGCGGCTGCGCGGCCGCTCGTAGATCTCGCGCGGGGTGCCGATCTGGATGATGGAACCCTCGTTCATCACCGCGATCTCGTGCGAGAGCGCGAGCGCCTCGGTCTGATCGTGGGTGACGTAGACGGTCGTGACGCCGGTATCGCGCTGGATCTGCTTCAGCTCGAAGCGCATGCGCTCGCGCAGCTTCGCGTCGAGGTTCGACATCGGCTCGTCGAGCAGCAGCAGCTGCGGCTCCATGACGAGCGCGCGGGCAAGCGCGAGGCGCTGCTGCTGCCCGCCGGAAAGATTGGTCGCGGGGCGGTCGGCGAGGTGGTCCATGGCCACGATGCCGAGCACGCGCATCACTCTTGCGCGGATGTCGGCGGTCGAGAGCCTGCGGCGGCCCACCTGGAGCGGGAACGCCGCGTTCTCGTATACCGACATGTGCGGCCAGATCGCGTAGGACTGGAACACCATGCCGATGTTGCGCTCGTTCGGCGCGATGAAGATCCGGCTCGCGGAGGAGTAGAGCACGCGCCCGCCGAGCTGAATCTCGCCCGACTGCGGGCGCTCGAGGCCGGCGATCGAGCGCAGCGTTGTCGTTTTGCCGCATCCGCTCGGGCCGAGCAGGGTGAAGAGCTTGCCTTCCGGCACGTCGAAGGCGACGTTGCGCGCGGCGCGCACTGGCCCGCGGTCGGTCGGGTACTCGGTGTTGAGGCCGCGGACGCTCAACATCTCACGCTTCCTTTACGCCGAAGCGGCTGCCCAGGAACTGCGCGACCATCACCATCACGAAGAGCAGCACGATCAGCATCACGCCGAGCGCGGAGAGCTCCACGTACTGGCCGTTCTCCCACAGCTCCCAGATCATGATCGAGACCACCTCGGTGCCCGGGCTGTACAGGAGAATCGAGCTGGACAGCTCGCGCAGCGACACGATCGCGATGTAGATCCAGCCGGCGACGAGGCCCGGCTTGAGCAGCGGCAGCACGACACGCCAGAACGTGGAAAGCCAGGAGGCGCCGCTCATCGCCGCGGACTCCTCCAGCTCCTTGTGGATCTGCACCATGGAGGCGGTGTTGTAGCGGATGCCGTAGGGCATGAAGCGCGTCACGTAGGCGAGCAGCAGGATCCAGATCGTGCCGTAGAGGCCGACCGGCACGTTGAGATAGAACACCATGATCGAGAGCCCGAGCACGATCCCGGGAAACACGATCGGGAGCGAGGCCAGGTTGTCGAGGAGCCAGCGCCCCGGAATCTTCGTCTTCACGACCATCCAGCAGATGACTGAAGTGACCAGCATGATGATGGTCGCGGAACCGATGCACAGGATCAGGCTGTTGAGAATCGCGCGCGCGAACGTCGGGTGGGCGAGGATGAAGCGGTAGGGCTCGAGGGTCAGGTTGGCGAGCGCCGCGGCGGAGGGCACGCTGTAGAACTTCTGGATCGAGGACCACACCAGGACGAAGAGCGGCGCGGCGACGATCAGCAGGAAATAGGCGACGAAGATCGCCGCGGTCACGTAGCGCCAGCGCCCGAGGTCGATGCGGCGCGGGCGGAAGCCCTTGCCGGTCACCGTCGAGTAGCGGTGGCCAGAGGCGGAGAGCCGGGACTGGAACCAGATGCCGGCCGAGGTGAGGACGAGCAGCGTCACCCCGTAGGCCGAAGCGAGCCCGATCTGGCTCGGGTAGCGGTGGATCGCCTCGTAGATCGCGGAGGTGAAAACGAAGATCCCGGCGGGCATGCCGAGCAGCGCCGGCACCTCGAAGGACTCGATCGCGCGCACGAAGAGGATCAGCAGCGTCGCGAAGATCGCGGGCCACGACAGCGCGAGCGTGATCCGCCGCACCACCTGCCACAGGCCCGCGCCGCTCATGGCGGCGGATTCCTCCAGCGCGGGGTCCATGGAGCGGAACGCCGCGGTCATGAGCAGGAACGCCATCGGGGAATAGTGCAGGCCGTCCACCCAGATCATGCCCCACAGGGTGTACACATTGAAAAATACCATGTCGGTGCCGAGCCAGCGCTGCAGCAGCAGATTGAAGATCCCGATCTTGGGGCTCGCGAGCATGATCCACGAGATGGTGAAGAGGATGCCCGGGATGATGAGCGGCACCAGCGCGAGCGCGAAGAACAGGCGCTTGAACGGCGTGTTGGTGCGCTCGTTCATCCATGCGAGCGCGGTGCCGACGACGAGCGCGAAGGCGGCGGTGCCGACGGAGAACCACAGCGAGTTCAGGAACAGCTTCGCCGTGTAGACGCTGGTGTAGGCCGACGCGTAGTTGCCGAACGTGAACTCGGCCGGCTTCGCCGCCGTGTGCGGCGTGAAGAAGCTCTGCCACAGCAGGAAACCCAGCGGAATGACCGCGAGGTAGGCGACGAGGGCGACGCAGACGCCCAGGATCACCCACTTGAGATCCACGCGGAAGCGCGGACTACTTGTGCTTGCGATGGTGCCCGTGGCCGTGATCATGGGGGTGGTCATGATCGTGGTGGTGATGATCATGGCCGTGTTGATGGTGGTGCGTGTGGCCGTGGTACGGGAGGTAGGCGCCCGGGTCGTTCGGGTGGCGCGGGTCCTCGTTGAAGAGGAGCGACTTGATCGTGACCGGCACCGTGTGCGAGGGCAGGCGGATGCGGCCGAGATCGATGTAGTCGAGGTCCCACAGCGTGACGCCGTCGATCACCAGGATCTCGTTCGCGATTTTCAGCTCCTCGCGCAGGATGGCGCCCAGCGTCTGCGCGATGTCGCCGTCGAGGACGAGATAGAGCGGCTTGCCGCTCGCGATCGTGTGCGGCAGTCCCGCGGCGATGCCGCGCGCGAAGGCCGCGATGCGGGGGTAGGACGGCGCGCCCGTCCAGCGGAAGGCGAGCGCCACCTCGGAGGCGCCTTCCTCGAGGTCGAACGCGGTGAAATGCCCGCGGATCGCGCTCGCGAGCGCCTCCGGGTCGATTGTTTCCCCGCAGACATAAGGCGGCTGCAGCACCTGCAGGTTCTTGCGCGGCAGGAGATCACCCGGGCTCGAGATGTAGATGGTGTTGCCGGAGAGCTGCACGCTGTACTCGGATGCGCCGACGGCAGTGGCGCGGATGCATTCCCCCGGCGGCAGCAGCGGCCATGGCAATGCGCCCTCCTTGAGGCGCCGGGCGATTGCTGCCCCGAGGAGCTTGCCCATGTCGCCGAAGTCCTGGCTCTCCCGCGCGTACACGTATTCCGCGACGCCGCCGGAGAACATCACCCCGTCGATGCGCCCGAGGTCCGTGATCGGGTCGGTCAGGTACAGATGCTCGACCGCGTGGGGAAGGGGTCGCGCGCGGATCGCCGCGATCAGCGCATCGGCCATCCATTCGGCGACGCGTTCCATCTCCGCGCGCGCGGCGCGATCGCCGGTCTTCCACGAGAAGCCTGCCTGGGCGGCGAGGTAGCGCCCCGCCGGGTCGAGGCGCACGATACGTCCCGCCTCGTCCACCACCTGCAGGCGCCCGCCGATGTGCACGGCGGCCATCGCCTCGATCCTGCCGCCTGCAACGATCGCGAGCTTGGTCGTGCCGCCGCCGATGTCTACATTCAATATGCGCTTGCCTTCGTCGTGCGAGACGCGCGCCGCGCCCGAGCCGTAGGCCGCGAGCATGGCTTCGAGATGGTGGCCCGCCGCGGTGCAGACGAACTCGCCGCCGTTCTCGGCGAGCAGCTCGGAGATCGCCTGCGCGTTGCGCCGCCGCAGCGCCTCCCCCGTCAGGATCACCACGCCCGAGTCGATCTGGTCGGGATGCAGCCCGGCTTTCGCGTAGGCATCGTCGATGATATCGGCGAGCTTGCCTTCGTCGATGCGTTCTTCATCGAGATAAGGCGTAAGCGCGACGGGCGACTGGAACAGCGTCTCGCGCGAGACCACGCAGTAGCGGCTGGAGAGGTCCTCGCCCAGGCGCCGCAGGTGGACGCGCGAGAAAATCAGCTGCGTTCCCGCGGAGCCGATGTCAATGCCGACGCTGGTGAGCGAGACGTGGTCCTGCAGCCACAGGCCGCTGCCCTCGGGGCCGCCCTCGATCCCGAAGTCGTCGTGGTCGTGGTCGAAGTCCTCGCCGTCGTGGGTGTGGCCGGTGTCGGTGCCGTACTGGTGGTCGGCCAGGCTGTGGCCGGGCTTCTTCGGCGGGGTCTCTGCCATCAGCGATACAGCTCGGGGTACTTGGCGCGGACCTTGGCCGCCAGTTCCGGCGAGCTCTCGCACACCTTGGGGAAGGTGTCGAGGCGCTCGTAGGGGCGGCACGCGTCGATCACCATGCGCGAGTTGTACGGCAGGCTCTTGTCGGTGACCATCGTGTCGAGGCGCGAGGACCAGCAGTGGTCGAGCAGCGTCGTGCGCGACTTCGGGTCGCAGCGCGTGCCCATTGCCCAGATGACGTCGTGGATGTCGGTGGGGTCCACGTCGTCGTCCACCACCACGATCCAGCGGCTGACGTAGCCGACCGAGGCGACCTGCGAGGCAACGAGCCCGACCTGCGTCGAGTGGCCGAAGTAGCGCTGCTTGATCGAGACCACGCAGAACGTGCGCCCGGCGCCCGCCTGGTGCAACCACGCGCCCTTCACGTCCGGGATGCCGGCGCCGTCGAGCGCGTCGAGCAGCGCCGCCGAGCGCAGGAAGCAGCGCTCGAAGAGGTGGGAGTGCGGCGGCTTCTGGCTCGCCGCGCAGGTGAGGATCGGGTCGTTGCGGTGGTAGATGCGGTTGATCCTGATCAGCGGTTCCTGCTGCGCGTCCCCGGCGTAGTAGCCGTGCCACTCGCCGAACGGGCCTTCGAGCACGGTTTCGGTCGGGGAAATCTCGCCTTCCATGACGATCTCGGAGCGGGCGGGGAAGGGCAGTCCCGTCGTCTCGCCCTCGATCAGCTCCATCGGTCGGTCCATGAGGCCGCCCGCCCATTCGTATTCCGGCGTCGAGTCGGGCATCGTGTAGCCCGCGGCGAGATAGGTCACCGGATCTGCGCCCACGATGATGACAACCGGGCAGGGCTTGCCCGCCTTCAGGTACTTGTCGCGGTGGATGCGGCCCTGCTTGCCGTTGGAGATGTAGGACGCGCAGGTGTCCGGCCCCATGGCCTGCACGCGGTAGGTGCCGACGTTGATGCGCCCGCTGTCGGGATCGCGAGTCACCACGCCGCACGCGGTGCCGATGTAGCGCCCGCCGTCGTCCTCGTGGTGGATCGGCACGGGGAATCTCAGCATGTCCACCTTGTCGCCGCGCAGGATGTTCTCCAGCACCGGCCCGTCCTTGACCATCCTGGGCGCGATGCGCTTGACGCCCTTCCGGATGTGCCGGCGGTAGTGGTCGAGCATCTCCTTGCGGTTGTCTGAGAGCGCGGGCTCCATCCCGAGCACGAGCGAGAGCCGGTAGGGCGAGCCGAACATGCCGTAGGCGCAGCGGAAGCCCAAGGGGTAGTCGGGGATGCGGTCGAAGAGCAGCATCGGCGCCTTCTCGACCTTCTGGCGGTAGAGCACCTCGGTCACCGCACCCAGCTCGCGGTCCCAGTGCGCGTTGTCCACGCGGGCGAGCTCGCCACGCCGCTCGACGGCGGTGATGAACTCGCGCAGGTCGTTCTGGAACGTCGCGCCGTTGCCGGCGCTCGCGGGGGTGCCGGCGGCAGTCCTGGTAGCCATGAATTCCTCCTCTGCCTCGTCGGGCCGGAGAAAGTTGGATATATTAGTGTATTCAAGCTGGAACGGCACGAGGAGGGGAATCACCATGAAGCGGGTATTGGCACGGATCGTACCGGTTGTGCTGGCGGCGGCGCTGCTGCCGGCGGCCGCCGTGGCGCAGGCCCCGTCAAAGGGCGCTGAGATACTCAATTATCAGGGCCCGGACCGCAACGAGCGGCTCATCGCGCAGGCGAAGCAGGAAGGCTCGGTGTCCTTCTACACCTCGCTTGCGCCGACGGAATCGAAGCCGCTCTCGGAGGCATTCGAGAAGAAGTATGGCGTCAAGGTCGAGCTCTGGCGCAGCCAGTCCGAGCGCGTCGTGCAGCGCGTCGTGAGCGAGGCCCGCGCGGGGCGCCACACAGTTGACGTGGTCGCGACCAACGGCCCGGAGATGGAGGCGCTCGCGCGCGAGCAGGTGCTGACGACCTATTTCACGCCGCACGCGGCAGACTTGCCTCCGGCGAGCATTCCCAGGCACCGCCTGTGGCTCCCCGACCGCCTGCAATTCTTCGTCGTCGGCTACAACACCAATCTCGTCAAGCGCGAGGACCTGCCGACGAGCATCCGGGGATTCGCCGATCCGAAATGGAAGGGCATGCTCGGCATCGAGGCGGGCGACGCCGAGTGGATGGCGACCCTGATCAAGAAATGGGGCGAGGAGGAGGGCATGGCGTTCTTCCGCAAGCTCTCCGAGATGCGGCCCGAGGTGCGCAAGGGCCACCCGCTGATGGCGCAGCTCGTTTCCGCGGGCGAGATCCCCATCTGCCTCACCGCCTACAGCGCGAACGTCGAGACACTGAAGCGCAAGGGCGCGCCCATCGATTACGCGCCGATCGATGCGATCGCGCGGCCGCAGGGCATAGGCATTTCGAAGAACGCGCCGCATCCCGCGGCGGCGCTGCTCTTCGTGGACTTCGTGCTGTCGGCCGAGGACGGCCAGCGGCTCTACGAGTCCATGGGACGCCCGCCGGTCAACCGCAAGGTCAAGTCCCAGCTGACCAACTTCGAGCACGTCTTCCTCGACGTGCCGACGATCGTCGAGGAGTCGGCGAAGTGGGACAAGCTCTGGAGCGAGCTCTTCCTCAAAAAATAGGGCGAAAGGCGAAAGGCGGAAGGATTTCAGGAGCAGCTCCCCTCCTGCCTGAGGAGGGGTCGCACAGCGAAGCGGCGGGGGTGGTGGGAGAGTGAGCGGGGTGGTGGGAGCAGGGCATCGGGAAGAAGCCGCGCCCGCATTCAAGGCGCCCCCACTCTCCTGCGACAGCCACTTCCACGTCTTCGGCGCGGCGGAGCGCTACCCGTACGGCACCGACATCCGCTACAAGCCGCCGCTTGCTCCGCTCCACGAGTACCTGAAGCTCGCGCGCCATCTCGGCTGCGAGCGCTTCGTGTTCGTGCAGCCGAGTGCCTACGGGCGCGACAACGCGTGCATGCTCGACGCGATGCGCGAGGTGGGCTCTGCGAAGTGCCGCGGCATCGTGGACATTGACGAGAACGCGCCCGATGCCGAGCTCGAGCGCCTGAACCGTGCAGGGGTGCGTGGCGTGCGGGTGAACGTCAACCCGATCAAGCCGCCCGAGCCGGGATTTTCGAAGACGATGCTCGCGCGCATCGAGCGGCTGGATGCGCGATGCTCGGAGATCGGCTGGATGCTCGACTTCCTCACGCCGGGCTGGCTCACGCGCGAGCTGCTGCCGGTGATGAGGAAGCTTAAGTGCCGCTACACCGTCGCCCACATGGGAATGTTCCTCGCGAAGGATGGCCCGAAGCAGCCCGGCTTCCAGGAGTTTCTCGGCTTGCTCCGCGATGCCGGCGACCGGTGCTGGGTCAAGTTTACCGGCACCTATCGCATGTCGGTCGCACTGGGCTTCGCCGACGCCGCCCCAATGGCGCGCGCGATCATCGAAACCGCGCCCGACCGCATCATCTGGGGCAGCGACTATCCCCACCTCTCCTTCGCGGACAAGGTGGGGTCGGTCGCACTCTTCAACCTGCTCGGGCAGTGGGCGCCCGACGCGGCGATCCGCAGGAAAATCCTGGTCGACAATCCGCGGATGCTTTTCGGTTTCTAGCCACGGAGAGGTCAATCGTCTCCCGGAAACTTGGCCGGGGTCGAGAATGGCCGGTTCGCGTCCACCACGAACATGATCAGGGCGGTCAGATCGGTTGTTCCCGCATTGAAGACCTGCATCACCATGTCGGCGGCGTGCCCGTTCATCGTCTGACCGGCCTCGACGTGAGCTTCGCCGTGCGCAGTCTTCTGGCCGAGCTTCCCGGCGACTACATAGAATGCTTCCGAGCCGGGATGGGTATGCACCGGAGTCTTGGCTCCCGGTGGGCCGTAGCCGTGATTGACCCGCAGCATGTATTCCGACGCCTTGACCACGGGTACGGGCCCGACCTCCGCAACCTTGGTTCCGCCGGGCGTCGAGCCCCCCTTGGGACCGAGGGTAAAGAGCCAGACCTTGCCCGCGACTTCCGCCGCCAGCGACTGCGCACCGTCATTGCTCACGGTATCCGGATTCCACCGGTCGGGGGGAATCGCGGCCTGCGCCTGCGCGAGCGTGGGGAAATTCTCGACCCGCCAGTACAGTGGGCCCGCCGGCAACTGCTTGATTTTCTTTTGCACCACGGGCTTGACGACATAGACACCCTCCGACGCCGCGGCCGACTGCAGCGCCAATGACCCCGCCAACAACACTGCGACCAAACCAGCCAATAGCTTCTTCATCGTGACTCCTCCATCAATTGACGCGTTTGCGGAACGACACCCCAGCACGTAACATCTGGCTGGAATCATTCCCCACGGCCGCCCGAGCCGCCCGACGGAACGGTTACGCTTTTCCTAAGAATCAGATTGCGGCGCGAGATCAACGGGTTGCGTTGTTCCCGCCGGAGTATCCAATAGTGCTAGCGCGGACGCTCAGTACCGATACGGTGGGGCGGACACGCCTTCAGATCGGCGAATGGTGGGCCGATCCCGCCACCAACGAGCTCGGCCGCGCGGGCGAGACGCAGCGCATCGAGCCGAAGGTGATGGAAGTGCTGAAGGTCCTCGCGAGCCGCCCGGGCGGGGTGGTGAGCCGCGAGGAGCTGCTTTCCCTCGTCTGGCCCGGGGTCGTCGTCGGGGACGAAGCGCTCACCCAGAGCATCATCAAGCTGCGCCGGGCGCTCGGCGATGACCCGCGGTCGCCGTCCTACATCGAGACCATCTCGAAGCGTGGCTACCGCCTGATCGCGCCCTTGGAAAGCGTTGAGGCCGCACCCGCCGCCCGCGCCGACACCGCAACGATTTCGCCGCCGCAGCCCCCGGCACGGCCGCGCGCCCGTGTGTTCCCGTTCAAGCTTGTCGGTGGAATAGTACTGGCGCTCCTAGCCGCCGTAGCCTTTCTGTACCTTTCATCGAGGGACCAGGCGCAGGTCGCGATCGACGATCTCGATGCCCCCGGGGCCTGGGACTCGCCGAGAACGGGCCTCGTCACGGTCACCGTCCGGCCTTTCGAGTGGCTCGGAGCGGGCGATGAGCATGCTTATCTCGCCAGGGGCATCGGCACCGATCTCGTCACCGAGCTCTCACGCCTCTCGGGGCTGCGCCTGATCGCTGCCTCCATCGCGAAGCCCGACTCGCCCCCGGCACTGAATGTGCGGTACCTCGTCACGGGCAGCGTCCAGCGCGAATCCGAAACCTTGCGCGTGAACGTTCATCTGGTCAACGCGCAGACGAGCGAGCAGCTCTGGTCGGAGCGATTCGAGCGGCCATTCCGGGATCTCTTTGCCGTCCAGGACGAGATCATCCGCAGGCTGATCGAAAAGCTGCCCGGCAAGGTCAGCGACGCGGAGCGATTGCGTCTCGCCAAGCGCTATACGCGGAGCCTCGAGGCGTACGAGCACTTTCTCCGCGGCCAGGCGCTGTTCATGGTGCGACGGACCGAGGACAACGAGGAGGCGCGCTCGCATTTCCGGAGGGCGATCGAGCTGGATGCGAAGTTTGCGCGCGCCTACGCGAGCCTTGCGATGACGCATGCGATGGACTACCGCCTGCGGCCCTCCGGGGACACCGCGCCTTCGATCGCGCGCGCGTTCGAGCTTGCCGAAACCGCCCGGCTGATCGACCCCGATATCCCGGAGATCCATTGGGCGCTTGGTTTCGTCCATGTGCAGAGCCGGCGGCACGACCAGGCAATCGAATCCCTCCGCAAAGCGCTGAAGCTGGATCCGTCCTACGCCGACGCCTATGCGCTGGTGGGCGGCATTTACACGTACACGGGACAGTCGCCGAAAACGATCCCGTTGTTGCGCACGGCGATGCGGCTCAACCCCGACGGAGGGTATCTCTATTTCCAGATTCTCGGCCGGGCGTATTTCTTCGAGAACGATCTGGAGCAGGCGCTGATCAATCTGCGCGCGGCCTCGGCGCGGAACCCGGTTGACCTGGAAACACGCGTCTTCCTCGCTGCCGCGCTGGTTGCGGCCGGAGATCGGCAGGGCGCGGAGTGGGAAGCCGAGGAGATCCGCGCGCTGGACGCGGGATTTACGCTGCGCAAGTGGCTGGAAACCTACCCCATGACCAGCGCCAGCCAGAAGGAAAGACTGTCAGGGCTCCTGGCGAAGCTGGGATTCTAGGGGCATCACTCCTAGAGCAGCCGGGAGCGGAATGGCCTGCCTTCCTTCTGCGCTTTCTTGCGCTCCTTCTCCTCCTCGAGAATGTCGGTGAACTGGCGCACCGCGTTGGAGAGCGTCGGCCACCCGCAGTAGTGCCCGACCTGCATCATCACCTCGATGATCTGGCGCCTGGAGATGCCGAGCCGCATTGCGCTCAGATAATGCGAATGGTTTCCGGACGGGCGCGCCATCGCGATGTTGGCGGCGAGCGTCACGAGCTGGCGGTCGCGTAGCGACAGCCCGGGGCGGCCCCAGACGTCGCCGAAGAGGTGCCCGACCGACATCTCGTACATCTCGGGCGACAGCGCCTTCTGATTGAGCATCAGGTTCTGTCGGCCCATCTTCCGCAGCACCCGCATGCCGCGCTCGAAGCGATGGTTGTAGTCGCGGGACTTCGATTTCTTCATTTGGGGTCTCACAGTATGGAATCGAAAATCGGGACGCACACAATTTTCGCGCTCAAGCATCGGGGAAAAATGTGTGCGTCCCGATTTTTTGTGTGATCATGTCATCCCGGCACACGCCGGGCAAGCGCCCGCAACGGGCGCGCATCGAGGAGGGCTCACGTGAAGCCAGTCGTCCAATTGCTTTTTATGTTGTGCGTGACCGCGGCAATGCCCGCGCTGGCACAGAAGGCACAACCTGCCGCCAATTACCCGAACAAGTCGATACGGCTGGTGGTGCCGAGCGCGCCCGGCGGCGGCACCGATATCATCGCGCGCCTGATCGGCCAGGGGCTCACCGACGCCTGGGGCCAGACCGTCGTCGTGGACAACCGGGGCGGCGCGGGCGGCATCGCCGGCGTCACCATCGTGGCGAAGCAGGCCGCGTCCGACGGCTACACCATGCTGCTCGGCAGCGTCGGCCACCTCTCGTTCGCGCCCGCGGTCCGCAAGAACCTTGCCTACGATCCGATGAAGGATCTGGCGCCGATCTCGCTCGCCGCGGTGCAGCCGTTCGTGATCGCGGCGGCGAATGCGCTGCCGGCGCGGTCGATCAAGGATCTCGTTGCGCTCGCGAACGCGAAGCCCGGTTCCGTGAGCTACGGCTCCGGCGGCAGCGGCACCGCGTCGCACCTGGGCACCGAGCTGCTGATGCTGAACGGCGGATTCAAGATGCTGCACGTGCCGTACAAGGGCAGCAACCCCGCGATCACCGCGCTGATGGGCGGCGAGCTCCAGATCGCGATGGCGGGCCTCGCGACGGTGCTGCCGCACGCGAGGAGCGGCCGGCTGAAGGCGCTGGCCGTGACCGGGGCGAAGCGCGCGCAGATCGCGCCCGAAGTGCCGACGGTCGCGGAATCCGGCGTGCCGGGATACGCCTTCGATGTGTGGTACGGCCTGGTCTTTCCCGGCGGAACGCCGGGGCCGATCGTGAAGAAGGCCAACACGGAGGTCGTGAAGCAGCTGCAATCGCCGGAAGTCGCGGCCCGGTTCGCGAAGGTCGGAGTCGAGCCCGTGACCAACACGCCCCAGGCATTTTCCGAGCTGATCCGGCGCGAGGTCGCGACCTGGACCAAGGTGGTGAAGGCGGCCAACATCAAGGTCGAGTAACGCGTCGAGGGGCGGATGACAGCTAGGCGGACCGCGCTGGTGACCGGCGCGTCGCAGGGCCTTGGCGCCGAGATTGCGGTGGCGCTCGCGCGCGACGGCTGCGACGTGGCCGTGACCTCGCGGCGGGTGGAAAAGCTCGCCGACACGCTGGAGAAGATTACCGCTGCCGGCGCGCGCGCCGTGCCCGTCGAGCTCGATCTGCGCTCGCAGCCGAGCATGGAACGGGCGATGGCTCAGGCCGCGAGCGCCTTCGGGCACGTGGACGCGCTCGTCAACAACGCCGCCGTGACGCTGCGGCGCGCCGCGCTCGAGGTGACCCCGGGGGAGTGGGACGAGCTGATGGCGGTCAACCTGACCGGGACCTTCTTCATGAGCCAGCAGATGGGGCGCCACCTCATCGATTCCCGGCGCCCGGGCTGCGTCATCAGCCTCGCCTCCACCCACGGGATGGTCGGCTACCCGCAGCGCTCGACCTACGGCATCGCCAAGGCGGGGATCATCCAGATGACCCGCATGCTCGCGATCGAGTGGGCGGAGCACGGGATCCGCGTCAACGCGATCGCGCCGGGGACCGTGGACACGCCCTCGCGCGCCGAGTACTTCACGGCGCACCCGGACGCGCGGAAGGCGATGATCGAGCGCATCCCGGTCCACCGCTTCGGCACGCCCGGAGAAGTGGCGGCGATGGCGTGCTACCTCGCGGGCCCGCAGGCGGCGTACATCACCGGGCAGACGCTGGTGCTCGACGGGGGACTCACCTCCTATTAACGCTTGATCCCCGCTGCCTGTGCCACCTTGGCCCACTTCGCGAGCTCGCTCTGGATATAGGCGCGGAACTGCTCCGGCGTGCTGCCCACCGGCTGGGTGCCGTCGCCGGCAAAACGCTTCCTGATGTCGGGCAGCTGCAGGATCGCGGCGAAATCCTGGTGCAGTCGGGCGACGATCTCGGGCGGAGTCCGCGCCGGCGCGAGCGCGCCGTACCACTGCACGGCCTCGTAGCCGCGAAGCCCTGCCTCCGCGACAGTGGGAATCTCGGGCGCCACCGGACTGCGTTCGCTGCTGGTGATGCCCAGCCCGCGCAGGCGGCCGCTGCGAATGTGAGGAATGGGGGTCAGGATCGGCGCGACCATCGTCGCGGTCTGGCCCGCCAGCATGTCGATCATGGCCGGGCCGGTGCCCTTGTAGGGTATGTGCTCCATCCTGAGCCGGGCCATGGTGAGGAACAGCTCCATGGACATGTGCGGAAACGTGCCGGTGCCGGCGGACGCGTAATTGAGCTGGCCGGGCCGCGCGCGCGCGAACGCGATCAGCTCCTTCACCGTCTTCACCGGCAAGGACGGGTGCACGAAGAGCACGGCAGGCGATGCGATCAGCTGCGTGATCGGCGCGAAGTCAAGCACGGGATCGTAGGGCACCTTAGCGTAGACCGCCGAGTTGATCGCGAGCGTGGAGAGCCCCATGAGGATGGTGTAGCCGTCGGGTGCCGCCTTCGACGCGATTTCGATGCCGATCATGGTGCCGGCGCCGGGCCGGTTCTCGATGACGACCGGCTGGCCGAGGCGCTCCGAGAGCTTCGGCTGGATGATGCGGGCGACGATGTCGGTGCCGCCGCCGGCCGAGGACGGAACGATCAGGCGTAGCGGCCTTGTGGGATAGCCCGCCTGGGCCCACGCCTGGACGGCGGGCAGGGTGAGGAGCACGGCGCAAAGGACGAGAGATTGCCTGTGAATCTTCATTTTCGACCCTCCTCGTGGATAGGCGTCGCGCCTGGAGGCGCGATTCTTATTGATTCAGCGTTATATATATATCACAGGACCACAATGTGGGAGGGCGCGGGTGAAGCTGCCCGTCGTGTCATAGAATCGCGCATGGCGAACGACATTCCGTCCAGCAGGGAGCCCCGATGACCGCGAGAGAAAAGGCGGCTGAGAAGTCCGCCAACGTGTCCCAGCCGAAGGACTACAAGCTGATCGTCGAGAAGGACGTGAAGATCCCGATGCGGGACGGCACGATCCTCTACGCCGACATCTTCCGCCCCGACGGCGGCGCCGAGCGCTTCCCGGCGATCATGAACATGAGCGTCTACCAGAAGGACAAGTTGTGGGTTCCGCCGGCGGACCTGGAGGAGAAGGCGAATCCGTACATGAACTGGGAGACGGTCAACCCGCAGTGGTGGTGCCCGCGCGGCTACGCCTGCGTGCGAGTGGATTCGCGCGGAACCGGCAAGACGCCCGGGCGCTCCGATCCCAGCTCCTACCAGGAAAGCGTGGACTTCTACGACGCGATCGAGTGGATCGCAAGGCAGCCGTGGTGCTCGGGCAAGCTCGGCACCCTCGGCATCTCCTACCACGCGAGCTCGCAGTGGCGCGTCGCCAATCTCCAGCCGCCGTCGTTGAAGTGCATCATGCCGTGGGAGGGGCGGGCGGACCAGTACCGCGACCAGGCCTATCACGGCGGCATCTTCGCGATCGGCTTCATCGGCAACTGGTGGCTCACGCACACCGCGCATCACCTCCTCGGGCGTCCGCGCGCCTACAACCCCGACGCGTTCCAGAACGACATGATCTGGAACATGATGCGAAACGACCTCGATTCCGAGTACTGGCGGCTGTGCAGCGCGCGCTGGGAGAGCATCAACACGCCGCTCTACAGCGTGGGCAACTGGGGCGGGTTCGCGCTGCACCTGCGCGGCAACACCGAGGGCTACGTGAACGCGGCCTCCAAGGTGAAGAAGCTGCGCATCCACACCGGCACGCACTTCCACCCCTTCCACTCGGAGGAAGGCCGCATGGACCAGCTACGGTGGCTGGACTACTGGCTGAAGGACATCGACACCGGGATCCTGGACGAGCCGCCCGTCAAGCTCGAGATCCGCACCGGCGGAGGCACGAAGCCGTATGCATTCCGCTTCGAGCAGGAGTGGCCGCTCGCGCGCACGCGCTGGACAAAGCTTTATCTCCGGATCGACCGCCAGCAGGGCCACGACGAGATGGCGACCGAGGGCGAGCTGACGCGCGAGGCGCCCGCGACCGAGGGCAGGGCGAGCTATTCGGCGAGCGGCATGACCAAGGCGGGCGTCGCGTCAGGTTCCTCGCTCGCGACCACCCACGGCGGCGCAGGGCGCCTCGGCGTCTCGTTCCAGACGCCTCCCATGACCGAGGACACCGAGATCACCGGCCCCCTCATGATGAACCTGTGGGTGTCGAGCACGACGGAGGACATGGATATTCTTGTCACCCTGCGCAACATCGGCCCGGATGGAAAGGATGTCTGGGAAGTCGGGCAGCACGGCCAGCCGGTGCCGCTTACGAAGGGGTGGCTGCGGGCTTCCCACCGCAAGCTCGATCCGAAGCGCTCGCTGCCCTACCGTCCCTTTCACTCGCACGATGAGCGGCAGTGGCTGAAACCCAACGAGCCGGTGGAGTGCCAGGTCGAGATCTGGCCGACCTGCATCGTTCTCGCGAAGGGGCATCGCCTGCGCGTGGACGTTCAGCCGCGCGACGGCATCGGCTCGGCGCCCTACACGCATTACCACGCCGACTACAACTCGGGCGCCGAGAACACGATCTACTCGGGCGGGGACAAGCCCTCCTGGATCCTGCTGCCCGTCATTCCCCCTAAGTGACGGGCGATGGGACCGCGTGATGAACGGCGCGAGCGCGCCTGTTCGATCACGCGGAGTTAAACCGGCGCGCAGCGTCCGGATTTGACGTCACTTCGTGATGGAGATGCCCGAAGCCTTCACGATCGCGGTGACCCGCTTGCGCTCGGCTGCTCGGAAGTCGCTCAGCTCCTTGCGCCCGCCGGCGATGATCTCGATGCCGAGGACCTTCAGCCGCTCGCCGAACGCGGGTGCGCGCGCCGCCTTGACGATCTCAGCGCTCGCCTTGTTGAGGACAGCCGCGGGCGAGCCCTTGGGCGCCACGATGCTGTACCAGCCGAAGTTCACGAAACCCGGCAACGTTTCCGCGATCGTCGGGACGTTGGGCAGCCCCGGGGAGCGCTTCGCGGTGCTGACCGCGATCGCCCGCAGCCTGCCGGAGCTGACGTGGGGGAGCGCGGCGGGGTAGACGGCGAATTGCATCTGGATCTCGTTGGCGATTGTGTCGATCAGCGCCCCCGCGACGCCCTTGTAGGGCACGTGCAGCATGTCGATGCCCGCCGTGTGCGTGAACATGACGGTGGCGAAATGCTCGCCGCTGCCCGGACCGCCGGAGCCGTAGCGGAGCTTGCCCGGCGATTTCTTCGCGAGCGCGATCAGCTCGGGGATGGAGTTCGCCGGCAACGGCGGGCTGACCGTCACGACCCACGGCACCAGCCCGACGAGGGAGACCGAGTCGAAATCCGTGTCGAGGTTGAACTTGAGGTCGGGGAAGACCGAGGTCGCGACGAAGAGCTGGGAGGTCAGCATCATCCACGTGTAGCCATCGCGCTCGGCGCGCAGCGCGTGCTCCGCGCTGAGGACGCCGGCGACGCCGGGGCGGGTGTCGACGACGACCCGCTGGCCCCACACGCCGTACAGGTGGTCGGCGATGAGCTGCGCCATGATGTAGGGCCCCGAGCCCGAGGCGCTGCCGATGATGAGCCGGATCGGCTTGTCCGGGAAAACCGGCTGAGCGGCGTGCCCCGCCGGAATGGCTAACGCTGCCGTGACCGCAAGGGCGGCCAGTATCGTCCGGGTGTGCATAGGGTTCCTCCTCCTTGTTTGTGGGAACAGCGTATTTGCGTTGCGGCCCCGGGTCAACAGTCTCGTTTTTGGGCACAATGCAGGGGGAAAAGGGGGGAGGCCATGAGCGACAACAGGAGCGAGATCCGGGACGGCATGCGCATCGACTGGGACGTCCCGATCCGCATGGACGACGGGCTGGTGCTCCGCGCGGACGTGTTCCGGCCGGTGAAGGAGGGCAGATACCCGGCGCTCGTGAGCTACGGGCCCTATGGCAAGGGCCTCGCGTTCCAGGACGGCTACAAGACGGCGTGGGAGATCATGTGCCGCGAGAATCCCGACGCCGTCTCGGGCACCACCAACCAGCACGCGAACTGGGAGGTGGTGGACCCGGAGAAATGGGTTCCGGACGGCTACGCGTGCGTGCGGGTGGACTCGCGCGGCGCGGGCCGCTCGCCGGGCTACCTCAACCACAACAACGCGCGCGAGAACCGCGACTTCTACAACTGCATCGAGTGGACGGCGGCGCAGCCCTGGTGCAGCGGGAAAGTGGGGCTCAACGGGATCTCCTATTACGCGAGCAGCCAGTGGCGCGCGGCGGCGCTGCAGCCGCCGCACCTTGCCGCGATATGCGTGTGGGAAGGCTGGGTGGACTACTACCGCGACTCGGTGCGCCACGGCGGCATCGCCTGCACCTTCCGCAAGCACTGGCAGGACATGCAGGTGAAGACCGTGCAGCACGGGCGCGGGGAGCGCGGGCCGAAGAGCCGCGTGACCGGCGATCTCGTCTGCGGTCCGGAGACGCTCACCGAGGAGGAACTCGTCAGGAACCGCGCCGACATGTGGGTGGGCGTCCTGGAGAACCCGCTCATCGGGCCTTATTACAAGGAGCGCACGGGCAATCTCTCGAAGGTGAAGACGCCGCTCCTGTCGGCGGCCAACTGGGGTGGGCAGGGGCTGCATCCCCGCGGCAATTTCGAGGGGTTCGCGCGGTCGGCATCGAGAAAGAAGTGGCTGGAGGTGCACGGCGGCTCGCACTGGGCGCCGTTCTACACCAACTACGGCGTCAAGCTGCAGAAGAAATTCTTCGATTATTTCCTGAAGGGCAGGAAGAACGGCTGGGACCGGCAGCCGCGGGTACTCCTCTGGGTGCGCCATCCCGGCGAGAAGTTCGTCCGGCGCGAGGAGAACGAGTGGCCGTTGAAGCGCACGAAATGGACCCGGTTCTACCTCGATCCGCAGGGCATGCGGCTTTCGGACAAGCCGGTTGCCGCGGAGAAGTCCGTCAGCTACGAAGGGCTGGGCGAGGGTGTCACTTTCTCCACGCCGCCGCTCGCGCAAGCAACCGAGATCACCGGCCCCTCGGCGTTGAAGCTGTGGGTGTCATCGGCGACGACCGACGCCGACGTCTTCGCGGTGCTGCGCGTGTTCGATCCGGCGGGCAAGGAAGTCGTCTTCCAGGGCGCGCTCGACCCGCATACGCCGATTGCGCAGGGGTGGCTGCGCGCCTCGCAGCGCCGGCTCGACAAGAAGTTATCCAAACCGTACCGCCCCTACCACACGCACGATCGCAAGGAGCCGTTGAAGCCCGGCCAGGTCTACGAGCTCGATGTGGAGATCTGGCCGACCTGCATCGTGGTGCCGAAGGGCTATCGCATTGCGCTCACCGTCCGCGGCAAGGATTACGAGTGGGAAGGCGAGGCGACAACGCTCTCCAACATGAAAAACCCGATGCGCGGCTGCGGCCCGTTCGTGCACGACGACGAAACCGACCGGCCGCCGGCGATCTTCGGGGGCAGGGTAACGCTTCACCTTGGCCCCAAGCGCCCGGCGCACGTGCTGCTGCCGGTCATCCCGCCGAAGCGGCGATGAATTGACAGGCAAAGTTCAAAGCCCGCATACTGGACTAAATAACAACTCACATAGGAGGAGGCGCGTATGTTCCGCATCAGCTCCGCAGGTACCTGGGCTCTCCTGTTTCTGGCCGCTACCGCCTCGGCTCAGGAGGCGTTTCCGTCCCGCGCCGTAACACTGGTGTCGCCCTATCCACCGGGAGGGGCGGCGGACCTCACCGCCCGGCCGCTCGCTCCGGCCCTTGAGAAAGTCCTGAAGCAGCCCGTCATCGTGGTCAACCGCACGGGCGCCGGCGGCGCGGTGGGCACGCAATTCGTGTCGGAGGCCCCGGCGGACGGCTACACGCTGATCATCACCGTGTTCTCCATGTGCACGATACCGGAGGCGGACCGCGTGGCGGGCCGCAAGCCGCGTTTCACCCGCGATCAGTTTGTCCCGATCGGCCGGATCAACGCCGACCCGACGCTCCTGATCGTGCACCCGAGCACGCCCTGGAAGACCGTGAAGGCGCTGGTCGCCGACGCCAAGAGCCGGCCGAACGACATTCTCTACGTGTCTGCCGGACCCTACACGGTCGCTCATATGGCGATGGAGGTCTTCCAGCAGGCTGCCGGAGTCAAGATGCGCCATCTGCCGACCACGGGGGGCGGTCCTGCGATGACCGCGATCGTGGCCGGCCATGCGTTCGTGTCGTCGCTGTCAACCGGGGCGGTCACCCCGCAGGCGAAAGCGGGGAAGCTCCGCATCCTCGCCAATACGGGCGCGACGCGGCTTGCCGCCTTTCCCGATATTCCCACGCTGAAGGAACTCGGTTTCGACTCGGAGGTTTACCTGTGGGTCGGGATGTTCGCGCGCAAGGAAGTGCCGGCCCCCGCGCTCGACGTGATCAGAAAAGCGGTGAAGCAGGCGGTGACCGATGCCCAATTCACGAACGCCTCCATGAAGATGCAGATGCCCCCCGACTACCTCGACGCGCCCGAGTTCCAGAAATGGTTTGATAACGACTGCGCGAGGCTTTCTGCCGCCATCCGGCGCATTCCCCCACCGGACGCCAAGTAGCGCGGCCAACCCGCGCGGCATTCTCGGGATCGGGGCGTGCGCTCGCTGACGATCGACCACGTGGCGGGCGCGTTTTTCATCGCGTTCGCGCTCCTGGTCCTCTGGGAAACGCAGAAGATCCCGTTCGGTTTTCTCGCTGAGCCCGGACCGGGGGCGATGCCGACGCTGCTCGCCTCGACGCTCCTCGTGTGCAGCGTCGGGCTCGTCCTCGGGGGGCGATCCGGTAAACGGGCAGCCGCCGTGCAATGGCTGGAGTGGCGGCACGCGGCGGTCATCCTGGGCACATGCGCCTTCATGGCGCTCGCGCTCGAGCGCCTCGGCTACCGCGTCACGATATTCATCGCGCTGCTCGTGCTGGTGAGCGTCCTCGAGCGGAAAGGCTGGATCACCGGTCTGGTGTTCGCCGCGGGCTTTTCGCTCGGCAGCTATTTTCTTTTCAACTCACTGCTCCACGTGCCGCTGCCGAAGGGCCCGCTCGGGCTCTAGAGCCTCCTGATGGTTGAGATCCTGCAGAACCTCGCGGTCGGCTTCGCCACGGCGCTCTCCCCGGACGTGCTGGTGTACGCCTTCGCGGGATGCCTGGTGGGGACACTCGTCGGCGTCCTCCCCGGCGTGGGGCCGCTCGCCGGCATCAGCCTGCTGCTGCCCGTCACCTTCGGCCTGAACGCGACCAGCGCCATCGTGCTGCTCGCCGGCATCTACTACGGGGCGATGTACGGCGGCTCGACCACCTCCATCCTCATGCGCATTCCAGGCGAGGCGGCGTCGGTGATGACGTGCATCGACGGTTACGCCATGACGCAGAAGGGAAGGGCGGGCCCCGCGCTCGCCATCGCCGCGATCGGCTCCTTCGTCGCGGGAACCTTGAGCGTCCTCGCACTCATGCTGCTCGCGCCTCCGCTCGCCGAGTTCGCGCTTCGCTTCGGCCCGCCCGAGCATTTCGCGCTGCTCATCCTCGGCCTGCTGGTGCTCGCGTACATGACCAGCGGTCCGATCACCCGTTCCCTCACCATGGCGGCGCTGGGCCTGCTCCTCGGCATGGTCGGCATGGACACGATGACGGGCCTCTTCCGCTTCGAGTACGGGCTGTCGGAGCTGGGCGACGGGATCGGCGTCGTGCCGGTGGCGGTGGGCCTCTTCGGGGTCTCGGAGATCCTGCTTTCCGCGGGACGGGCCATCAGGACCGATGTCCGCGCGCCGCGCCTGCGGGAGCTGTTGCCGGACCGCCAGGAATTGCGGGCGAGCGCCGCGCCCATCGGACGCGGCACCGTGCTCGGGTTCCTCATCGGCATCATTCCGGGGCCGGGCCACATCATTTCGTCCTTCGTTTCGTACTCGATCGAGCGGCGCCTGTCCAAGACGCCGGAGCGTTTCGGCCAGGGCGCCATCGAGGGCGTAGCCGGCCCCGAGTCGGCGAACAACTCGGCGACGTCCGGCGCGCTGGTGCCGATGCTGGCCCTGGGTCTCCCCTCGGGCGCGGTGCCGGCCATCATGCTGGCGGCGATGATGATCCACGGCATCGCCCCGGGGCCGCTGCTCATCCAGGAGCAGCCTCAACTTTTCTGGGGCGTGATCGCGAGCATGTACGTGGGCAACGCGGTCCTGCTCATCCTGAACCTGCCCATGGTCGGTCTCTTCGTGAACATCCTGCGGGTGCCGTATTCCTACCTGTATCCCGCGCTCCTCGCATTCGCGACGCTGGGCGTATACGCCGTTAACAACAGCGTGGTGGACGTGTGGATCATGGCCGGCTCGGGCTTCGTGGGCTACGTCCTGCGCAAGCTCGATTTCGAGATCGCCCCGATCATCCTCGGACTGGTGCTCGCGCCCATGCTCGAGTTGAATTTCCGGCAGTCGCTCGCCATGTCGGCAGGGAACTATTCCATCTTCTTCACCCGCCCGATCGCGGCGGTCATGCTGGCGGTTGCGCTCACGCTTCTCGCGCTGGGATTGCGCTCCGCCTTCTCGCGGACGGCGCGCGCGCGGTCTTTCCTGGACGTGGAGCCGGCGCCGGAACCGGATCAGAAGCAGCCCTAGGCCCGGCCGTCAACGCTCGAAGAGGGGGGTGAGCCAGTCGGCGATGTAATTCACGCCGAGCGGGCGGTTGTCGACCTGGCAGTGCTCGGCGGCGCCTTCGGCAGCGGTGAAGATCTTCAGCGACTTGCGCTTCGATCCGGCCGCATCGTAGAGCTTGCGCGCTGAGTCGAGCGGCACGATGCGGTCGTTCTCGCCGTGCACGACCAGCAGCGGGCACTCGATCCTGCCGGCAACCCCGGCGAGGCTGAATGCCTTCGCCATCCCGACCGCCTGGTCGAGGTCCTTCGCGCCGAACGCCCACGGCACCTGGAAGTGCGACTGCGCGCTCGTCTTCGCGTCGGTTTTCACCGCACGCCGGATGCCGTCCACCCACTGCTCCATGTTCCAGTGCATTGCGCCAAAGGCGACGCAGGCGCAGTAGCGCTTCTCGAAGGCGACGATGCGCGGCGCGTAATAGCCGCCGAAGCTGTAGCCCATGACGGCGACCCGCTTCGGATCGACCTCGCGCCGCGCGGCCACGTACTCGTAGGCGGCGGTGCCGGCCACTTCGTAATCGGGGCGCGTCCTGATGTCGCGCAGCCGCAGCGATTCGCCCTGTCCCGGCCCGTCGATCGCGAGCGTGTGCCAGCCGCGCGCCGCGAACTCGAGGCCGTTGAAGAGCACGCTCATCTCCTTGCAGTTGTCGAGCCCGTCGAACGCGACCATGGCGGGCGCGCGTCCAGCCGCGCCCGGCGCCTTCATGAAGAGCGCCGGCAGGCTCTTCCCCTCGTAGGGAACCTCGACCCGCTCGACATTGGGGTAGCGGGCGAGGATGCCTTTCGTCTGGCAGTCGATCGCTCTTTTCCCCATCGCGCGCTTCTCCGGGCCGGGCACGATGAAGCGCTCGGCGGTGAAGTAGTACATGCCGGCGCGCAGGAAAAGATCGCCCGCGCTCCTGCGGCTGCCCGCGGCCTCCGCCGCCTGCGCGGCCCGCTCCAGACGCGCGCCGAGCGCTTCCCACTCTTCCCACCACGCCTGCGGCTCGTGCTGGCGCAGGCGCAGCCGTTCGCAGACCTCGTCGATCTCGCCCAGGGCGACTGCGCCGTAGGGCGCCATGCCCTTGGTGACGAGGGTCGCGTTCGACCACATGAAGTTGCCGGGAAAGTGATCGATCCAGGTGGGGATTTCGGATGGCATGCAGGCTCTCGGGCTGATCGGATGGTGGAAAAATGCGCTTTGGCCGCGCCGGGGAATCTTATACTACGGTGGAACCGATGCCGCTTGCCCAAAGAAAGCCCGCCGCCGGCGCGCTGCACGAGCTGACGGCAACCGAGATCGTTGCCGCGATCGCCGACGGCAGCGCGACCTGCGAGGCGGTCGCGCGCGCGTGCCTGGAGCGCATTGCGGCGCGCGAGCCGCAGGTGCGGGCCTGGGCGCACCTCGAGTCCGAGCGCGTGATCGCGCAGGCGCGCGCGCTCGACCGCGGCACCGCGCGCGGGCCGCTGCACGGCGTGCCCTTCGGCGTGAAGGACATCATCGACACCTGCGATCTTCCGACCGAGTGCGGAACGTCGATCCACCGCGGTCGCCGGCCGCAGAAGGACGCGGCGTGCGTTGCGCTCTCGCGCCGGGCGGGCGGCGTGCTCATGGGAAAGACCGTCACTACCGAGTTCGCCAACGTTACGCCCGGTCCCACGCGCAATCCGCTCGACGCCACCCGCACGCCGGGCGGCTCCTCGAGCGGCTCGGCCGCCGCGGTCGCCGACGGACACGTGCCGCTCGCGCTCGGCACGCAGACCACCGGCTCGACCACGCGGCCTGCATCGTTCTGCGGCATCTTCGGCTACCGCCCCACCTACGGGGATCTGCGCACGGCCGGCGTCATGGAAGCCTCGGGCTCGCTCGACACGCTCGGCATCCTCGCGCGCTCGGTGGAGGACGTCGCGCTCTATCGCGACGTGCTGCTCGGCGTCGCGCCGGTGCCGCTGCCGGAACTGGCGTTGCCGCCAAGGATCGGCTTCTGCCGGCCGTACTTTTGGGACCGGATCGAGCCGGCGACACGGTTGCTGCTCGAGGATGCTGCCCGGCGCCTCGCCCGCGCGGGCGCGAAAGTGGAGGAGGCGGAGCTGCCCGCCGCCGATTACCAGGGGCTGGAGGAAGCGCACCGCTGGATCTCGGGCTTCGAGATGGCGCGCAACCTGGCGTGGGAGATCGACCATCACTGGGAGAGGATCAGCGCGGCGTTTCGCGAGGGGCGCCTGAAGGACGGCCGAGCGTGCAGCTACGAGCGCTACTGCGAGATGCGCGACCTCCTCGAGCGTTGCCGCGGCCGGCTCGCTCCGGTGATGGATCGCTACGACGTGCTGCTGGCGCCGGCCGCTGGAGGGGAGGCCCCGCCGGGTACGCATCCGGTTCCCCACGGCTACGTTTACATGATCTGGACCACGCTGCACGTGCCCTCGATCACGCTGCCGGTGTTCGAAGGCCCGAACGGCATGCCGGTAGGCGCCCTGCTCGTCGCGAAGCGCTGCGAGGACCGGCGCCTGCTGGCGGCGGCGGAGTGGGTCTACAGAACGCTGATGCGGGAGTAAGCTATTCCGGCTGCACTGGCCAGGGGGAGGCTCACATGAAACGACTGCTCGCGGCGGCGCTGGGTCTTGCAGGAGCGATCCTCAACTTTGCTGTCCCCGGCCATGCCCAGGACTACCCAGCCAAGGCCGTCCGCATCCTCGCCGCCTCGCCCGGCGCCACCAACGACATCCTTTCGCGCTACCTCGCGCAGCAGTTGAGCGAGCGTTGGGGCAAGCAGGTTTTCGTGGAGAACCGTCCGGGCGCCGGCGGGACGATCGCCGCCGAGCACGCTTCCAAGGCCGCACCCGACGGCTATTCGCTGCACATCGCGTATACCGCGACCTTCGCGGTTTCCCCGACCCTCTACAAGAAGCTTGGCTACGATCCGGTCCGCGACTTCGCGCCGATCACCCTCTACGCCGATACGCCGCTGATGCTGCTCGCGCATCCTTCCATGCCGCCGAGGAACCTGCGCGAGTTCATCCAGTTCGCGAAGAAGCATCCGGGCGCGATCAATTATTCCTCGGCGAGCGCCGGCACCCTCAGCCACCTGGTGACGGAGCTCCTGAAAGACGCGGCCGGGATCAAGCTCGTGCACGTTCCGTACAAGGGCTCCGGGGCGGCGACGACGGCGCTGATAAGCGGGGAGGCGCAATTCTCCTCGCTCGTGCTACCCAATGCCCTGCCGATGCTGCGGGCGGGCCGGGTGAAGGCCTACGCGATTACCGGGAAAAAGCGCTTCTCCGGAGCGCCGGATGTTCCGACCGCGGCCGAAGCGGGGCTGCCGGATTTCGAGGCGACGTCGTGGTTCGGGATGTGCGTGCCGGCGCGCACCCCCCCGTCCATCATCGGCCGGCTGAATCGGGATATCGTCGAGATCCTGCGCGCGCCTGCCACGCGCGACTGGCTCTACAAGCAGGGGGCGGAGGCCATCCCCAGCACCCCGGAGGCGTTCGGCGACCTCATCCGGAGCGATATCGTGAAGTGGAAGAAGGTGGTCGAGGCGTCCAGCGCGCGGGCGGATTGATCAGTCGAGCTTGACGCCTGTCGCGCGCGCTACCTTGCCCCAGCGCGCGTGCTCGGACTTCACGAAGTCCGCGAACTGCGGCTGGGACAGAGCGCCCGGAGTGGCGCCCTGCTTGTTGAGATTCGCGGCGACCTCCGGCGCGCGCAGCGCCTGCGAGACTTCCGTGGACAGGCGGGCGAGCACGTCCTTCGGGGTCGCCGCCGGAACGAAGGTGCCGTACCAGTAGGTGACCTGATAAGCCGGCACCCCGGACTCGGCCACCGTCGGCACCGCCGGGAGACTATCCGCGCGCCTGTCCGTGGAGACCGCAATGGCCCGGATGCGGCCGCCGTTGATGAGGCCGATCGCCGCCGGCAGCGAGGAGAACATGATCTGCACCTGGCCGGACGCAAGATCGGTGAGCGCGGTCGGCGCGCCCTTGTAGGGCACGTGCGTCATGTTGATCCCGGTGACGGACTTGAACAGCTCGCCCGACAGGTGGGTGAAGGTGCCGTTGCCCGCGGAAGCCATGTTGATGTCCCCGGGACGCGCCTTGGCGAGCTCGACGAGTGTCCTCACCGAGCGCACCGGCAGCGAGGGGTGCACGGCGATGACCACCGGCGTGGAGGCGACGAGCGCGACTGGCGCGAGGTCGCGCACCGTGTCGTAGGTGAGCTTGCTGTAGAGCGCAGGATTGACGGCGATCTCGGAGGTCGAAGCGAGCACGAGAGTGTAGCCGTCGGGAGCCGCGCGCGCCGCCGCTTCGGTACCGATCGAGCCACCGGCGCCGGGACGGTTGTCCACGATCACTTGCTGTTTCATCTGCTCGGTGAGCCGGCCCGCGACGATACGCCCGACGATGTCGGAGCCGCCGCCGGCAGGGAAGGGCACGATCAGGCGCACGGTTTTCGCCGGGTAGCCCTGCGCGAGCGCGGTCGCGCCGCCGGCGCACGCGATGGCGAGCGCGGTGGCGAGCAGGCGGGTCATCATGGCGTCATTCTCCGAGGAGCTGGGCGCGCGCCTCGTCAACATCATCGAGCACTTCGGCAAGGCGCGTGATGCCATTCTCGAGCGAAGCGGCGATGCGCTCGACACCGAGCTTGGGTCCGTCCGGGTACATCATCAACCGCATCGCGGGCGCGCTGCCGGGCATGGCCACCGAGCCGATGGTGAGTATTCCGTCCTTCTCCAGCATCTCCATCGCGACGAGCCCGGCCGCCTCGACCGCGACCAGGGCGGGCTTGTCCGTGGTTCCGCGCTGCTCGCGCGCGATATCGAGCACATCATCGCCCGCAATGGATACACCCGGCCCCCCCAGATAGGCGCGCGTCGCCCCGTACTGCCCCGCGAGCACCTCGACGAGTTGCTTGGCGAGCTCGCCGGCACGCTTGATGACCTTGGGATCGAAATCACGCAGCGCCGCGGCGACGCCGGTGTATTGCCCGGCCTGTGCCTCGAGGCCGAGCTCGTAGGCACGCGAGCCGATCTGCGTCACGAGCTCCGGCTTACCGACGAAAACCCCCGCCCGGGGGCCGGCGACATGCTTGTCGGCGGAGCACACCGCGAGATCGATATCGCCGACCTGGAACGTCGGCGGCTCCTCGAAGAACCCGATGCGCGAGGCCATGTGCGCGTCGTCGACGAAGACAAGCGTGTTCGGGGCTCGCGGCAGTGCCAGCGCGCGCTTGAAGTCGGCGAAATCGAGGTGCTTCTTGGAGGCCGTGATCGGCGTAATGATGAGGAGCCGCGGCGCGCCTTCCTCCTGCCACGCCCGCTCCAGGTCGGCGAACGAAAAGAACTCCCTGAACTTCGCACCTGCCATGGCGATCGGCCGCACCGCCGATGGATGCGTCACGCCCCCCGCCGGGGCGAACCCGAACGCGCGGTCACCTGCAGCGAGGATCGTCGTCAACGCAATGAAGTTCGCCGCGGAGACGCGGTTCAGAATCAGCGCCCGGTGCCGCGCCGGGTCCGCGCCCATGTGCTTCAGCGCGAGCGGCTCGGTCTTGCCCTCGAAGCGCTCGAAGAACGGAACGTGGCTGGTAAGGTGCGGCGTATCCGCGGCCGTGAGCCCGCTGCCGCGGTTCATGCCGGAGAGATCGTAGACGCTCTCCTTGCCAAGCCGGCGCACGCGATCGCCCACCAGCTGGCGTGCCCGCAGCATACGCTTGACTTCCTCATCCGTGCCCTTGAGGATCGTGCCGCGCGCATAGCGCACGATCGGATCGACCGGATTTCCGAATCGGTCGGTGGCGACGGCGTCCTTGGCGGGCATAGTGGCGCGCTTCGTGTATCAGGGAATCTGGATCTTGCCCCCGCCGGGCATGCCGCCGGGACCCATGCCCGGGAGCCCGCCCATGCCGCCCTGCGGCACGACGATGGAGGAGGCGGCCTGGCGGCGCAGCTCCTGCAGGTCCTTCATGGTGCGCTCCACCGCTTCCTTCGCCATCTCGGCGAATTTCGTCACCGCCTCGTCGAGCGACTGCGCCTCGATTTCGAAATTGATCGGGAGCGTGCCGACCGAGGTGAGCAGCTGCGCCTCGCCGATATAGCTGACGGGCCGGCTCGTGTCGGTCGAACCGTCGGACTTGATCGGGGTCAGCACGCGGATCGTTCCCACCTTCCGGTCGGTGATCATCTCCTCCCGGTAGAGGGACTTCGGATCCATCCTGGGCTCGGTGGCTCTATCGTCGGGTCTCTGGGCCATGGCGGTCTCGTGATTTGCGTCGCGATACCCTCAAGCGTATCAGAAATGGCAGCGCGTCATGCATCGCGCGCGCGGCGAGCCGCCGGGATGCCCGGGCGCGCGCTCCTGCGACGCTGCTCGACCATCAGTTCCGCGAGCAGCTCCAGGTCGCGCCGGCGCGGAGAGGTGCGGCGCGCCGCGAGCGCGAGCGTGCGCGAGGGCGCGGGCGATGCGAACGGACGCGCGATCAGGCGCGTGCCCTTGAGGATTCCCGCCTTCAGGGTAACCTCGGGCAGCAGGGTCACCCCGAGCCCGCCCTCGACCATCTGGATCAGCGTGGGGAGGCTCGTGGCTTCGACCTTCGCTTCCCAGGCGCCGCGGCGCGGGCCGCAGGCGGCGATCGCGTGATCGCGCAGGCAGTGGCCCTCCTCCAGCAGCAGGATCTCGCCGGTATCGAGACTGCGCAGCGTGATCTCCTTCTCGCGCGCCGCCGGGTCGCCTTCGCGTGAAATGAACCAGAACTCGTCCTTGAAGAGCTCGCGCACGTGGAGATCGCCGGTGTCGTAGGGGAGAGCGATCAGCGCGATGTCGAGGCTCCCGGCGCGCAGCCGCTCGAGCAGCGCCGCCGTCTGGTCCTCGCGCAGGTAGAGCTTGAGGGCGGGATGGGCGCGCCGCAGCGGCGGCAGCACCTCCGGCAGCAGGTAGGGCGCAATCGTCGGGATGGCGCCCAGGCGCAGCGGTCCGGATAGCGGGGCGGCGGCGCCGCGCGCGGCGTTCGCGAGATCGGTCGCAGCGGAAAGCAGATCGCGCGCGCGGGCGGCGACCTCCTCGCCCACCGCGGTCAGGCGCACGTGGCGCTTGTCGCGCTCGACGAGCTGCACGCCGAGCTGGCGCTCCAGCTCCTTGATGCCGGCCGAGAGCGTGGACTGCGTGACGAACTGAGCCTCCGCGGCGGCGCGGAAGTTGAGGCGCTCGGCGAGCGCGACGAGATACCCGAGCTGGCGCAGCGAGGGGAGGGCAGGCATGCGGGAAAGCGCTATCGAGATTTCCGATCATTCTAAAGCATATTATTCGTTGGAGCGATCAGACCGGCGTAGGCAGACTGCTGCAGAAGACGCCGCAGTTGATGTGGATCAAACGGCGCTCGAGCAGGGGACATAAGCTGTCAAGTCATTCGCATAACACGATCGGAGAGAACCATGGACACGAAGGTTACTGACAAGAGCGCGGGCCAGTGCCCGTTCACCCACGTCGCCGGCGTCGGCCGGACGAACCGCGACTGGTGGCCCAAGCAGCTGCGCCTGGAGCTGCTGCACCAGCATTCCGCGAAGTCCGACCCGATGGGCAAGGATTTCAATTATGCGAAGGCATTCAAGAGCCTTGACTACAAGGCGCTCAAGAAGGACCTGGTAAAGGTGATGACCGACTCGCAGGACTGGTGGCCGGCGGACTTCGGCCACTATGGCCCGTTTTTCATCCGCATGGCCTGGCACTCCGCCGGGACCTACCGCATCACCGACGGCCGCGGCGGCGGCGGCCGCGGCCAGCAGCGCTTCGCGCCCCTGGGCAGCTGGCCCGACAACGTCAACCTCGACAAGGCACGGCGCCTGCTCTGGCCGGTCAAGCAGAAGTACGGCAAGAAGATTTCCTGGGCTGACCTGATGATCCTCGCCGGCAACGTCGCGCTGGAGTCGATGGGGTTCAGGACCTTCGGCTTCGGCGGCGGCCGTGCCGACGTCTGGGAGCCGGACGAGGACGTGAACTGGGGCGAGGAGATTGCCTGGCTGGGCACCGACAAGCGCTTCAGCGGCGATCGGGACCTGGGGCCGTTCGGCGCGACGCACATGGGCCTCATCTACGTCAACCCGGAAGGCCCGAACGCGAGCGGCGACTACATGGCCGCCGCCAAGGACATTCGCGCCACCTTCGGCCGCATGGCGATGAACGACGAGGAGACGGTCGCCCTGATCGCCGGCGGCCACACCTTCGGCAA
>DATBMB010000163.1:0-28477 GCA_036555035.1 Burkholderiales bacterium
GGCGCGCGCGCGCTTCGAGAAGCTGTGGGGCACGGCGCTCGATCCCAGGCCGGGATTGACGGTGGTCGAGATCGTGCACGCGGTGCTCGACGGCAAGATCCGCGGCATGTACATCATGGGCGAGAACCCGGCGATGTCGGATCCCGATGCGCACCACGCGCGCGAAGCTCTCGCGAAGCTCGAGCACCTCGTCGTGCAGGAGATATTTCTGACGGAGACCTGCTATCTCGCCGACGTCATCCTGCCCGCTACCGCCTGGCCGGAGAAGGTCGGTACCGTCACCAACACGGACCGCATGGTGCAGCTCGGCCGCAAGGCGCTCGAGCCCCCCGGCGACGCCAGGGAGGACCTCTGGATCATCCAGGAGATCGCGCGCCGCATCGGCCTCGACTGGAATTACGCGGGCCCGAGCGACGTGTTCAACGAGATGCGCAAGGGCATGAACTCGATTGCCGGCATCACCTGGGAGCGGCTCGAGCAGGAGAGTTGCGTCACGTATCCCTGCGAGCAGGAAGGCGACCCCGGCCAGCCAGTGGTGTTCGTGGACAAATTCCCGACGCCGACCGGGCGTGCCAAGCTGGTGCCGGCCGACATCATTCCGGCGGCCGAGCGGCCGGACCGGGAGTTTCCGTTCGTCCTCATCACGGGACGCCAGCTCGAGCACTGGCATACCGGCGCCATCACGCGCCGCGCCAGCGTGCTCGATGCCATCGAGCCCGAGCCGACCGCCTCGCTGCATCCGCTCGATCTCGATGCGATGGGCGCCAAGCCGGGCGACGTCATCACCGTGGAATCTCGGCGCGGCATCATCTCGCTCTACGCGCGCGCCGACGACGGCACGCCGCGCGGGGCGGTATTCGTGCCGTTCTGCTTCTACGAGGCGGCGGCGAACCTCCTCACCAACCCGGCGCTCGACCCGTACGGCAAGATCCCCGAGTTCAAGTACTGCGCGGTGAAAGTGATGCGCGGCGGCGAGCTGACGCCGCGCACGAGCTTCGGCGGCGGCCAGGCGCTCGCCGAGCTGGAGGGCGCGTAGCCGGGTAATCGAACGCGGGTCCTGTCAGACCGGTTGTGATCTTCCCCGGACTTCCCTGCCCATATGGTCAATCGATCAGGTCAACTCGTTATCTTGAGTCAGTACCAGTACCGGGAACTCCGGACTCAGATCCCAACCGATCTGCCACCCGCGTTCCTCGCCCGTAGTATCGTGTGGGCGGGTGGCGGAATGGTCGGGGTTTGATCCGAATCTTCGGGTACTGGTACTGAATCCAGAAGACGAGACAGCCAAGTCTATTGACCAGTTGCGTGGGAAGATTCGGAGCAGGCCCCGACCGTTCCGACAGGACCCGCCCGCACATAAAGGGAGAGGAAGAAGAAATGCCATTGTCCGACATCGAAATCGCGCAGCAGGCGATGCTGCTGCGCGCCGTCAAGATCGCCGAGAAGCTCGGCATACCCGAGGAGCACCTCGTGCCCTACGGCCATTACAAGGCCAAGGTCGCCCTCGAGTACGTCGACAGCCTGAAGAGCCGGAAGAACGGGAAGCTCATCCTGGTGACCGCCATCACGCCGACGCCGGCCGGCGAGGGCAAGACCACCACCACCGTCGGGCTGGGGGACGCGCTCAACCGGATTGGCAAGAAGGCCATTCTCTGCCTGAGGGAACCGAGCCTCGGACCGGTATTCGGCATGAAGGGCGGCGCCGCCGGCGGCGGCTATGCCCAGGTCGTGCCGATGGAGGACATCAACCTGCACTTCACCGGCGACTTCAGCGCCATCGGCCTCGCCAACAACCTGCTCGCGGCGGCGATCGACAACCACATCCACCACGGCAACGAGCTCGGCATCGACGTGCGGCGCATCGCCTGGAAGCGTGTGGTGGACATGAACGACCGGGCATTGCGCGACATCGTCGTCTCGCTCGGTGGGCCGGGCAACGGCTTCCCGCGCCAGGACGGCTTCGACATCGTGGTGGCCTCCGAGATCATGGCGATCTTCTGCCTGGCGACTTCGCTCAAGGACTTGAAGTCCCGGCTTGGCAACATTGTCGTCGGCTATACCCGCGACCAGAAGCCGGTGCGCGCCAAGGATCTCAAGGTGCACGGGGCGATGACGGTGCTCCTCAAGGATGCGCTGGCGCCGAACCTGGTGCAGACGCTGGAGAACAACCCCGCGTTCATCCACGGCGGGCCGTTTGCCAACATCGCGCACGGCTGCAACTCGGTCATTGCCACCCAGACGGCCCTGAAGCTCGCCGATTACGTCGTCACCGAGGCCGGCTTCGGCGCGGACCTCGGCGCGGAGAAGTTCATCGACATCAAGTGCCGCAAGTCGGGACTGAGACCGGACGCGGTGGTGATCGTCGCGACCGTGCGCGCGCTCAAGTATCACGGCGGCGTCGACCTCAAGGAAGTCAACAAGGAGAACCTGCCGGCGCTGGAGAAGGGCATCACCAATCTCGAGCGCCACGTCAACAACGTGCGCAACCACTACGGGCTGCCGTGCGTGGTCTCGATCAACCGCTTCAACTTCGACACGCCCGCGGAGATCGATCTGCTCAAGAAGAAGATGGCGCACCACGAGGCGCCGGTGATCCTGGCGACGCACTGGGCGGACGGCGGCAAGGGGGCGGAGCAGGTCGCGCGCACCGTGGTCGATCTGATCGAGAAAGTGCCGTCGGATTTCAAGTTCGTCTACGAGGACGCGCTGCCGTTGTGGGAGAAGATCAAGACCATCGCCACCAAGATCTACGCTGCGAGCGAAGTCACCGCGGATGCCAAGGTGCGCGGCCAGATCAGGAAGCTGCAGGAAGACGGCTACGGCCACTACCCGGTGTGCGTGGCGAAGACGCAGTACTCGTTTTCGACCGATCCGCAATTGCGGGCGGCGCCGTCCGGCCACGTGATCAACGTCCGGGAAGTGCGCCTCGCTGCTGGCGCCGAATTCGTCGTCATGGTGTGTGGCGATGTCATGACCATGCCGGGCCTGCCCAAGGTGCCCTCGGCGGAGAAGATCGATCTTACCGATGAAGGCAAAGTCGTCGGGCTTTTTTGATCAGAGCCCGGCAAGTTTTGTTGACGCGCTTGAAACGCGCGTGGTAAAAAGCCGCTCGTGCGGCAGGGGTTTCCTCACGGGAATTCCCGGTCGCCCCTCCAAAGGGGAGTAGCCACGGTGGCGCCGGCAGGCGTCGCTGCGGCAGGGCCGTCATCACGGGACATGGACGGATCGCGTCCCCGGCCCTGCCGGCAACCGGTACGTTGCAAGCGAGACCTTTGCCTGGACCGTGCCGCATCGGCCCGAAGTCCAAGGTGAGGACCGCTCTGCGATAGGCGCGCATCGGCGCTCCCCGCACGCGGCCCTGAAGAGTCCGCGCGCAATTGGGGATCGCATGCACCGAGCCGAAAGCACTGGATTGACTCGACAGCGGCGGGCGCCCGCGCTCGCGGCCGTCGTGGCGCTGCTCGCGGCTTCCCCCGCGATGGCCGCCGCCGCGGTGGACGGTCCCGCGCTCTTCGGCATCCCGGTGGAATTCATCCTGTTCGCGGCGACCCTCATCGGGGTTGCGCTGTTTCATCACCATACGCTGCGGGTCGCGCTCACCGGGCTCGCGGCCATCGCGCTCTACAAGCTCGCCTTCACCGGCTTCAAGACGGGCCCGGGGCTCGCCGGCCTGGCCGTTCACATGCAGCACGAGTGGGTGATCCTGACGAACCTCCTGTGCCTGCTGGTGGGATTCGCGCTGCTGTCGAACCACTTCGAGAAGAGCCACGTGCCGCAGGTGCTGCCGCGGTTCCTGCCGGATGACTGGAAGGGCTGCTTCGTGCTGCTCGCGATCATCTTTGTACTCTCGGGGTTCCTCGACAACATCGCCGCGGCGCTGATCGGGGGCACCATCGCGGCGACGGTATTCCGCGGCAAGGTGCACATCGGCTATCTCGCCGCCATCGTCGCCTGCTCCAACGCCGGCGGCGCGGGCAGCGTCGTGGGAGATACCACTACGACCATGATGTGGCTCGATGGCGTGAGCCCGTTGAAGGTGCTCGATGCTTACGTCGCCGCGGCGGTCGCGCTGGTGGTCTGCGGCATCCCCGCGTCGCTCCAGCAGCAACGCTACGCGCCGATCGTGAAGCATGAAGGGCGCCACGCACCGGTGGATTGGGCGCGCATCGCGATCGTGGCGCTGATCCTCATCGTCGCGATCAGCACCATGGTCACGGTCAATTTCAGGTTCAAGCACCTCGCCGGCCATTTTCCGTTCATCGGCGTGTCGGTGTGGCTCGTCATCCTCGCCTGCGCGCGGTGGCGGCGGCCGCAGTGGGACCTGGTGCCGGGAGCGTTCAAAGGCAGCCTGTTCCTGCTGGCGCTGGTGACCTGCGCCTCGCTGATGCCGGTCGAGAAGCTGCCGCCCGCGTCCTGGCAGTCCTCGTTCGCGCTCGGTTTCATCTCGTCGGTCTTCGACAACATTCCGCTGACCGCGCTCGCCCTGAAGCAGGGTGGCTACGACTGGGGCATGCTGGCGTACGCGGTCGGCTACGGCGGCTCGATGATCTGGTTCGGCTCCTCGGCCGGTGTCGCGATCTCCAACATGTACCCCCAGGCGCGATCGGTCGGGCTGTGGCTGAGGCATGGCTGGCACGTGGCGATCGCCTACGTGGCGGGATTCCTGGTCATGCTGGCGCTGCTGGGCTGGCATCCGGACCCGAATCACCGGGTGAAGAAGGTCGCGGCGCCGGAAGCAAGCGTGCCGGCGCAGCAAGCGCTGCGCGCTCCGGTGTCACCGTAAAGGACCAACAGGACAGAGGGCAAGAAAATGGAACCGATGCAATGGCTGACCCTGATCGTGTTCGGCCTCACGATCCTTGCCGTGATCACCAACGTCGTGGACAGCACGCTCGCGGCGCTGATCGGCGTCGCGGTCATGTGCTGGCTCGGCATCATGACCGAGGCCGACGCGTTCAAGTACGTTGACTGGAACGTGATGGCGATCCTGGTGGGCATCTGGATCATCGCGGGCTACTTCGGCAAGTCGGGCGTGCCGAGCTGGCTCTCGATCCAGGCGCTGAAGCTCTCCGGCGGGCGGCCGGGCTTCCTCGTCATCATCCTCACCTTCCTCGCGGGCGTGATTTCCATGTTCGTGGACAACGTGGTGACGATTCTCATGATGGCGCCGGTGGCGCTGCCGCTCGCGCGGGCGGTGAAGGTCCCGGCGGTGCCCGTCATCCTGATGATCGGCTTCGGCGCCAATTTCATGGGCACGGCGCTCCTCATCGGCGACCTGCCGCCGCAGATGCTCCACAGCGTCGCCGGCGCGGAGTTCTTCGACTTCATCTGGCAGTTCGGACGCCCGTCGTCGTTCCCGATCCTGACGGTCACGTTTCTCGTCACCCTCGCCGCGATGTGGATCTACGGCTTCCGCGGGCATCGGCGCGTGTCGGACAGGGGAAGCCTCGGCATGGAGGCGAAGATACCGAACCCGCTGTTCGCGACGATCGTCGTGGCGTGGTTCATCGCGACCGTCATCGCAATGTCCCTGCGCGAGCACATCGGCGTGCAGCTCGGCTTCATCGCGCTGACCGGCGCGATCTCGCTCGTGCTGGTGCTCGCGCTGCTGGGCGAGCGCGTGAAGGAGGCGTCCTCGTTCGAGGAAGCCCTGCAGGAGCTCGACTGGCGCGCGATCTTCTTCTACATCGCTCTCTTCGCGCTGGTGGGCGGCCTCGAGAAGAGCCACATCCTCGATCTCCTCGCCAACGCCCTCAAGCCGATCTTCACGGAGAACTACGCGCTCGGGGCGACGCTCCTCTACTGGGTCACCGTGCCGATCGTGGGGCTCGTCGAGCACGATGCCTACATTCTCACGTTCCTTTACACGATCAGGGACATGGCGCAGGACGGCATCGAACCGTGGCCGCTGTGGTGGATGCTGGTGTGGTCGGGCACGCTCGGCAGCAACCTCACCGTCGCCGGCGCGCCGGCGCTATACGTCGCACTGACGCTGGGCGAAAAGGAGGAAGGACGCAAGGTGTCGCTGCGCGAGTTTCTTGCCTGGAGCGTGCCGTTTACGCTGGCGTGCTCCCTGGTGTGCTACGTCCTCGGCATGCTGATCTGGGTGCTACCCTACGTGAAATAGGGCGGGGCGACCCGACGACAAGGAGACCCAATGTACAAGAACATACTGCTTCCCACCGATGGCTCGGCCCTTTCGCGCGCCGCCGTGCTGAACGGGATTCGGCTCGCTCGTGCGGTCGGCGCCAGAGTCACGGGGTTTTTCGCGGCGCCGCCGGCGACACCGGTGGTCTACAGGGGGGTGCTGCCCGTCGGCCTGGCGACACCCGAGATGCATGCCCGCGCGATCGAGCGCACCGCAGGCAGATATCTCCGGTTCATCGAAAAAGCGGCTCGCAGGGCCGGCGTACGCTGCAGGTGCGTCCACGTCACCAGCGACTTCCCGGCGGACGCGATCATGGCTGCAGCGAGGAAGGAGGGGTGCGACCTCATCGTGATGGCATCCCGCAGCAAGCGCGGGTTCTCCGGGATGCTGCTCGGGAGCCAGACCCACAAGGTACTGGCTCATTCCAAGGTGCCCGTCCTGGTGCAGCGCTGACGCTGCCGGTACAGACTGCCCGCCATGTTGCACTGCAGTATGCGTGGCCGGGACGCCGCAGTCCGCGAATTTCGGGAAATTGACCTCGGTCAAGTATAGTTAGAGTCCGTTCCGGCACATTACGCGGCCATCGCAACCCGCGGTGTGGGCGGGGGCGTCGGCCAAGTCGACGAAGGTGTAGGTAAACCATAAAAGGAGGGACGTCATGTCCAAGCGGCATATCTCGATACTCAGCGTGTTAGTGCTTGCAACGCTCGGAGCTGCCCCGGGCGCGTGGGCGTGGGAGCCCACCAAGGCGGTCGAGTTCATCATCCCGGCGGGCACCGGGGGCGGCGCCGACCAGATGGCGCGCTTCACCCAGGGCGTGGCCGCCAAGCACAGCCTGATGAAGCAGTCCGTCATCCCGATCAACAAGTCGGGCGGCGCGGGTGCCGAGGGCTTCCTCGACGTCAAGGCGTCGAAGGGCGACAGCCACAAGATCATCATCACGCTGTCGAACCTCTTCACGACGCCGCTCGCCACGGGCGTGCCCTTCAACTGGAAGGACCTGACGCCGGTTGCGATGCTGGCGCTCGACAATTTCGTGCTGTGGGTGCCCGCGGACACGGCGTACAAATCGCCCAAGGACTACCTCGCCGCGGTGAAGGCGGCCGGTCCCAACAAGTTCAAGATGGGCGGCACGGGCGCCAAGCAGGAAGACCAGATCATCACCGTCGCGATCGAGAAGGCCTCCGGCACCAAGTTCACCTACGTGCCGTTCAAGGGCGGCGGCGCGGTCGCAACGCAACTCGTCGGCAAGCACATCGACTCGAGCGTCAACAATCCGATCGAGGCGGTGGCGCACTGGCGCTCGGGGAAGCTCCGCCCGCTGTGCGTGTTCGAGAAAGCGCGCATGCCGTACAAGAACAAGGTGACCGCGACCATGTCGTGGAACGACATCCCGACCTGCCGGGAGGCAGGCATCCCGATGGATTACCTCATGCTGCGCGGCATCTTCATGCCGGCGGGCGTGTCGCAGGAGGTGGTCGATTTCTACGTCGGGTTCTTCCGCAAGGTGCGTGGCACCGCGGAATGGGCGAAGCTGATGGAAACCGGCGCCTTCAACCAGTCTTTCATGACGGGCAAGGAATACGCGGCGTGGGTCGCCGAGGCTGAGAACCTGCACCGGCAGCTGATGACCGAGGCGGGATTCATCGGCAGGAAATAACGACAGCACCAACAGACGGGCGGCGGGCTTCGAGCCCGCCCACCCGTCGATTCACCGGCCCGGGGGCGGCGCGACGCGCCGCCAGCGCCGGGTTTCCAGCGGGGCAGCGGTCATTGAATGGCGCATAACGAGAACTCCACCCAGGGGGCGGCGCGCACTGTCGTCGTCGATCTCGCCGTTGCGCTGCTGGTGTTCGCCCTGGGCGCGCTGGTGGCGTTCGACAGCTACCGGGTCGGCGCAAGCTGGGCTTCCGACGGGCCCCAGGCGGGTTATTTTCCCTTCTACATCGGCTTCCTGATCTGCGTCTGCAGCGGCGTCGTCGCCGTGCAGGCGCTGCTCAGGATGAGGACCGACAAGGCCGTCTATGTCACCGTCGGGCAGTTGAAGCAGGTGATGGTGATCCTGCTGCCGTCATTCGCGTACGTGCTCGGCGTGCAGTTGATCGGCATCTACGTGTCGTCGGCGGTTTTCATCTTCCTGTTCATGAACATCGCCGGTCGGTACTCGTTGCTGCGCAGCGTGGCGGTGGCGGCGATCGTAAGCCTGGGCGCTTTCGCCATGTTCGAGATCTGGTTCAAGATCCCCCTGCCCAAGGGGCCGGTCGAAAATCTGCTCGGCTACTAGCGGGTACGGGGGCCGGGTGGAAGAACTCAACTCGCTGTTGCACGGTTTCTCGGTCGCTTTGACGCCGTACAACGTGACGATGATGTTCATCGGCGTCACGCTGGGGGTGATCATCGGCGTGCTGCCCGGGCTCGGCGGCGCCAACGGCGTCGCGATCCTGCTGCCGCTCACCTTCTCGATGTCGCCGACCTCGGCGATCATCATGCTCTCCTGCATCTACTGGGGTGCCCTCTTCGGCGGCGCGATCACGTCCATTCTGTTCAACATCCCGGGCGAGCCGTGGTCGGTGGCGACCACCTTCGACGGCTATCCCATGGCGCAGCAGGGGCGCGCGGGAGAGGCCCTGACCGGGGCATTCACCTCCTCGTTCGTCGGCGCGCTGGTGGCCGTGCTCATGTTCACGTTCCTCGCGCCCTTGATCGCCGGCTTCGCCCTGCAGTTCGGCCCGCCCGAGTTCTTCTCGGTCTATCTCCTCACCTTCTGCAGCTTCGTCGGCACCGGCAAGGGCAATCCCTTCAAGATCGTCGCCGCGATGATGCTGGGCTTCGCCATGGCGGCGGTCGGAATCGACATCGTCACCGGGCAGCTGCGGTTGACCTTCGGCTTCACGGAGCTCCTGTCGGGCTTCCATTTCCTGGTCGCGGTGATCGGTCTCTTCGGCATTGGCGAGATCCTGCTTTCGATGGAGGAGGGACTTTCCTTCTCCGGCCACACCGCGAAGATCAATCCCAAGATCGTGCTGGAAACCTGGAAAAAGCTGCCGCGCTACTGGGCGACCTCGATTCGCAGCTGCATCATCGGCTGCTGGATGGGCATCATTCCCGGGGGCGCCACACCCGCTTCCTTCATGAGCTACGGGGTGGCGCGCAAGGTCTCGAAGGATGGGGCCAAGTTCGGCAGCGGCCAGCTCGAAGGCGTGGTCGCGCCGGAGACGGCCGCGCACGCCGCGGGCACCTCCGCGCTGCTGCCGATGATCACCCTCGGCATTCCGGGCTCGCCGACGGCCGCGGTGCTGCTCGGCGGCCTGATGATCTGGGGCCTGCAGCCGGGACCGCTCCTGTTCGTCGAGCAGAAGGACTTCGTGTGGGGGCTCATTGCCAGCATGTACATCAGCAACATCGCGGGGCTGATCGTGGTGCTCACCATGGTGCCCCTGTTCGCGGCGATCCTGCGCGTGCCGTTCCCGATCATCGCGCCGGTGATCGTCGTGATCTGCGCCATCGGCGCCTTCACCGTCAAGAACAACATGCTCGACGTCTGGATGATGGTGGTCTTCGGGGTCGTGGGCTACGTGTTCCGGAAGCTCGACTATCCGCTTGCCCCGATGGTGCTTGCGCTGGTGCTGGGGGACGCCGCCGAGAGCTCCTTCCGGCAGTCGATGCTGATGTCGCAGGGCGACCTCACCATCTTCTTCTCGAACTGGCTGGTCGGGAGCCTCACCGGGCTTGCGATGGTCGCGCTGTTCTGGCCCGTGATCTCGCGGGGGATCGGCCGCCTGCGCAGCGCGGCGCCGGCGTCCCCGTCAGGCTAGATCTTGCCGTGGCGCTTCAACCGCGACAGCGTCTCGGGCGTGAGGTTGAGGTAGGAGGCGAGCTCCTTCTTCGGCAGGCGCTTGGCGAGCGCCGCGTGCTTGCGCAGGAAGCGCCGCACGCGCCCCGGCGCATCGAGGAGGTGGAGCGTGATGGTGTGCGCCATCACCTCGCTCATGAGCCTCATGATCTCGAACTCGAACACGCCCTTCACCGCCGGATGCCGCTCGAGGAACTCGACCCACCGCGGCATCGAGAGCCGGGCGGCGCGCACCCGGGTCACGGCGCGGATCGAGTACGGGATCGGCGTCTTCAGGCGCCACGCGGCGTAGCTGGTCTCGAAGTCGCTTTCCGCGGCGAAGCGCAGGATCATCTCGCGGCCCTGGGGGTTCGACACCACCCGCTTCAGGATGCCGTCGGTGATGAAGTACTGGCTGGCCGACCGGTCGCCCTGGTGCTCGAGGAGCTCCCCCTTGGGGTAATCCATCACCTCCAGCAGGGTCTCGAGCTCCCGGGACTGGCCGGGATCGAGATGCTCCAGGACGCGGTTCTGCCGCAGCTGGAGTCGTACAATCTTCGCTTCCGGATGCTGATCGAGGCGGGGCATAAGAGCCTATCTCAATAATAGGCGCGTGATGCGTTGCGGTCAGGACGGGATGGATGCGAGGCGCACGGCGCGGGCCATATGTCGATATGGCCAAGCCGGGCAACAATGCAGACGCCCGTCCTGGCCGCAACCCGCAGGGACGGGGCGATCTGGGCGCATCTTGTTGTCGGTAGCCCTTGCAATATCGACATATTGCTGCGGGCTATCCTCCTAAAGCTGCATCCCACATCGCCTCCGTCGCACACGTGCCTATTATTGAGATAGGCTCTAATCTTGACCGAGGTCAAGGCTGCAGGCGCATGCTGCTCCTTATGATACGTGCGGGCAAGGCACGGCCCCTTCCGCTCTGAGGCGGCGGATGTCCAATGCAGGAATACCGGTTCAACTGATTGCGCGTTTGCGAGGGAAATCACCATGACAGATCTCAGCCTGAAGACCGATGCGCAGGCACAAGCCGTGACCGACGGCTTTCAGCTGGTCATCGACGCCCTGAAGCTGAACGGCATCGACACCCTCTTCGGCCTGCCCGGCATCCCGATCACCGATCTCACCCGCCGGGCGCAGGCCGCGGGCATGCGCGTGATCGCGTTCCGCCACGAGCAGAACGCGGGCAACGCCGCCGCCATTGCCGGGTTCCTCACGCAGAAGCCGGGCATCTGCCTGACGGTGTCCGCGCCCGGCTTTCTCAACGGCCTGACCGCGCTCGCCAACGCCACCACCAACTGCTTCCCGATGATCCTCGTGTCGGGCTCCTCCGAGCGAGAGATCGTCGACCTGCAGCAGGGCGACTACGAGGAGATGGACCAACTCGCCATCGCGAAGCCCTTGTGCAAGGCCGCCTTCCGCGTGCTGCACGCCGAGGATATCGGCATCGGCATCGCGCGTGCCATCCGTGCCGCGGTCTCCGGGCGCCCGGGCGGCGTCTATCTCGACCTGCCCGCCAAGCTCTTTCCGCAGAGCATCGACGCGGAAGCCGGCCGGAAGTCGCTCATCAAGGTGGTCGATCCGGCGCCGCGCCAGATTCCGGCACCGGACGCGGTGCGGCGCGCCGTGGAACTTCTCAAGGGCGCCAAGCGGCCGCTTATCATTCTCGGCAAGGGCGCGGCCTACGCCCAGGCCGACGCGGACATCCGCGCCTTGATCGAGAGGACCGGCATTCCCTACCTGCCGATGGCCATGGCCAAGGGCCTGCTCCCCGACACGCACCCGCAGTGCGCCTCGGCCGCCCGTTCCTACGTGCTGCCCGAGGCGGACGTGGTGATGCTGATCGGCGCGCGATTGAACTGGCTCTTATCGCACGGCAAGGGCAAGACCTGGGGGGGCAAGACCTCGAAGGACTGGGGCGGCCAGAAGTACATCCAGGTCGATATCTCGCCGCAGGAGCCGGACAGCAACGTGCGCATCGACGCACCCCTCATCGGCGACATCGGTTCCTGCGTCGCGGCGCTCCTCGGGGGCATCGGCTCGGGCTGGGCCAAGCCGTCGGCGGACTGGCTCGGCGCCGTCGCCGAGCGCAAGGACAAGAACATCGCGAAGATGGCCGAGACCCTCGCCAAGAGCCCGACGCCGATGAATTTCCACAGCGCGCTGAACGTCGTGCGCGACCTCGTCAAGGCGAACCCGGGCGCCTACCTCGTCAACGAGGGCGCCAACGCGCTCGACTTCACCCGCAGCATCGTTGACATGTACCAGCCGCGCAAGCGCCTGGACGTCGGCACCTGGGGCGTGATGGGCATCGGCATGGGCTTTGCCGTGGGAGCCGCCGTGGTGAGCGGGGAGCCGGTGATCGCGGTCGAGGGCGACAGCGCCTTCGGCTTCTCCGGCATGGAGGTCGAGACCATCTGCCGCTACAACCTGCCGGTGTGCGTGGTGATCATGAACAACAACGGCGTCTACCGGGGCGACGAGGTCAATCCGACCGGCGGCCGCGATCCGGCGCCGCTGGTATTCGTCAAGGATGCGCGCTACGAGAAGCTGATGGAGGCCTTCGGCGGCGTGGGCGTGCACGTCACGACCCCGGCCGAGCTGCGCAAGGCCATGGAAGAAGCCGTCCGCTCGCGCAAGCCCACGCTCATCAATGCGGTCATCGATGAGACCGCGGGCACCGAGAGCGGCCGCATCACGAGCCTGAATCCGAGCGCAAAGAAGAAATAGTACGAGTGAGGACGCGATGGAAGCATTGAAAGGTGTGAGAATTCTCGACCTGTCGCACGTGCAGGCGGGGCCCACCGGCACCCAGCTCATGGCCTGGATGGGCGCCGACGTGATCAAGGTGGAGGCGCCGACCGGTGACATCACGCGCGGGCAGCTGCGCGACGTGCCCAACGCCGACAGCCTCTACTTCACCATGCTCAACTGCAACAAGCGCTCGATCACCGTGAACATGAAGTCCCCCGAGGGGAAGACGGTGATCACCGAGCTGCTCGGCAGATCCGATGTCGTGGTGGAGAACTTCGGCCCCGGCGTGATCGACCGGCTCGGCTTCTCCTGGGAGAAGGTGCACGCGATCAATCCGCGGGCAGTGATGGCCTCGATCAAGGGCTTCGGCTCGAGCGGGCCGTACGCCGATTTCAAGGCCTACGAGAACGTGGCGCAGGCGATGGGCGGAGCGATGAGCACCACCGGCGTGCCCGAAGGTCCGCCGTTCGTGACCGGCGCGCAGATCGGCGACTCGGGAACGGGGCTGCACATGGTGATCGGCGTCCTCGCGGCGCTCCACCATCGGAACCGCTCGGGCAAGGGGCAGTACGTCGAGGTCGCCATGATGGACGGCGTCATGAATCTCTGCCGCGTGAAGTTCCGCGACCACCAGCGCCTGACGCGCGGCGGGCTCTCCGAGTTCTCCGTGCCGACGCGCCAGGGCATGGGTGATGTGCCGCGGGCGGGCAACGACTCCGGGGGCGGCCAGCTCGGCAACGCGATCCATTGCAAGCCCCTCGGGCCCAACGACTATCTCTACGTTGTCGTGCAGGAGGTGGTATGGGAAGCGCTCGCCGGCAAGGTCGGGGGCGAGTCCTTCGCCAAGGACCCGCGCTTCGCCACGATCGGCGAGCGGCGCAAGAACCAGAACGAGATGTGGAAGCGCCTGAACGAGTTCGCGTCGAAATACACCAAGCGCGAGCTGATGGCGATCCTGAACGACCTCGATGTCCCCTGCGGCCCGATCATGGGCACCGAAGACCTCGCGCACGACGAGCACGTGCGGGGACGGGAAATGTGGGTCGAGCTCGACCATCCGCAGCGCGGCAAGTGGTGGAACGTGGGCATGCCGATCAAGCTCTCCGCCTCGCCGGCCCGCATCGAGCGCTCACCGCTGCTCGGCGAGCACACCGCGGAAGTGCTGAAGGAAGTGCTCGGCTACAGCGACGAGAAAATCGCGCAGCTGAAGAGCGCGGGCGCGTTCTCGGCGCCGCCGAAGAAAGCCGCATAATGCGCATCGCAATCATCGGACAGCAGGACTTCGGCAAGGCCGTGCTCGAGGCGTGTCTCGCGCGCAAGGACGATGTGGCGGGCGTGTTTTGCGCGCCGGAGAAGCCGGGCGCGAAGGTCGATCCCCTGCGGGCGGCCGCGGAGGAGAAGGGGCTCAAGGTGCTCCAGTTCAAGTCGCTGCGCGAGGCGGAGGCGCACGAAGCCTTGAGGAACCTCAAGCCCGACCTCGGCATCATGGCCTACGTGCTGCAGTTCGCGCCCGACAGCCTGGTCGGGATCCCGCGGCTCGGGACGATCCAGTACCACCCGTCGCTCCTTCCCCAGTACCGCGGGCCCTCGTCGATCAACTGGCCGATCATCCGCGGCGACACCCGCACCGGCCTCACCATCTTCCGCCCCACGGAGGGACTGGACGAAGGTCCGATCGTGCTGCAGAAGACCTGCGACATCGGGCCGGACGAGACCCTCGGGGACCTCTATTTCAACAAGCTCTTCCCGATGGGGGTTGCGGCGATGCTGGAGGCGGCCGACCTGGTGGCTGCGGGCAAGCACAGAGAAACCCCGCAGGACGAGTCGCAGGCGAGCTACGAAGGATGGTGCCGGGAAGCCGAGGCGCGCATCCATTGGGCGCACCACGTCGATTTCGTCTACAACCTGATCCGCGGCTGCAACCCGGCGCCCGGCGCGTGGACGCTCGCCAGCGGCAGGAAGCTGCAGATCTTCGACGCGCGCAAGCGCCTCGCCCGGCGCTATGCCGACGTCAAGGGCAAGGTGGGCGAGGTGTCCGACGTCACGGACTCGAGCTTCAAGGTCACCGCGCAAGGCGGCGCGATCGAGGTGCTGCGCGCGCGGGCGGAAGACGGGAAGAAGCTCTCCGGCGGCGACGTCGCCCGTGCCCTCGGGCTGACCTCCGGAACCCTCCTCGGCAGCTAGCCGCGGCGGCGCACCCCTCGGCCGGGGCGGGATACGCCGCTCGGCCTCGCTTCGATTCCGGCGCATCCTGGCGATGCGGGTGGCATCCCGCGCGCCACAAATATCCGCTGCCCTTCCGCGAATATCGTAAAATGCATGAGTAGGCGGCGATAACCCGCTAGATTAAAACAAGAAAGCTCGGGAATGGGGATGCGAAGACTCGATTTCTGGCGAGCCGACTGGTTTCTGGGGGTCGTGGTTGCTCTGGTCGTCCTGGCGGCTTCGGGGCGCGACCTCATCCAGAGCCTGGAGCGCAAGGCCTACGACCTCGGCGTCCAGGCCACGACGCGGGTGCCCTCCGACCGCATCGCCGTCATCGCAATCGACGAATCGAGCATCGCCAACATCGGGCGCTGGCCCTGGTCGCGCGAGGTCCACGCCCGGATGGTCGATACCCTGGCCGGCGCCAAGGTCAAGATCGTCGTCCATACCACGTTCTTCTTCGAGCCCCAGGTCGACGCCGGGCTCGGCTACATCGGCAAGCTCCTCGAGCTCTACCGCAACATTCCCGAGACGAACGCCCCGCCTCCCGGCTTCGATCAGCTGGGCGCGCTGCTGACCGAGGCCGAGCAGGCGCTCAATACGGATCGCAAGCTCGCGGAGGCCCTCGCCCGCTCCGGCAACGTGCTGCTGCCGATGTTGTTCCAGGGCCTCGTCGAGCCCCAGGGCGCGCCCGATCCGAAGCGGCCGCTGCCGGATTACATCCTCGGGAACAGCCTGACGCTGAAGCTGCCGGGGGGCGATCCCCTTACGCTGCCGGGAAGCGGGCCGATCTACCCGATTCCGGAGCTGGGGGTTGGCGCCGCCGCGATCGGCCATCTCAACGCGAGCTCCGATGTCGACGGCGCAGTGCGCGCCGAGCCGCTGCTCGTGCGTCATTACGACCGGTACTTTCCGTCGCTCGCGCTGATGACCGCGGCGAAGAGCCTCAACCTCCAGGTCACGGACATCAGGCCGCAGCTGGGCGAAGCGGTGCAGCTCGGGCGGCTCACCATCCGGACCGACCCCGAGCTGCGCATGAACACCTTCTTCTACGCCGATCGCGAGAACCGACCGGCGTTTGCCGTGGACTCGTTCTTCGACGTCTACAGCGGGAAGATACCGGCGGCCAAGTTCCAGGACAGGATCGTTCTCATCGGCGCCACCGCGGCGGGCCTCGGCACCGCCCAGGTGACCCCCATCTCGCCCGCCACTGCCCCCGTGCTCACCCTCGCGCACACCGTCTCGAGCATCCTCGGCGAGCACTTCTTCGTGACGCCCGAGTGGGGCGTCGCGGCCGAGAAGGCCGTGTTTCTCGTGGTGGCGTTGTATCTGATCCTGCTGCTGCCGCGGCTCCGGGCCGCGGTCGCCGGGCTCCTGAGCCTCGCCCTGGGCGTCGCGCTCATCGTTGCGCATTTCGCGCTGATGGTGACCCAGTTGATGTGGCTGCAGTTGATGGCGCCGCTGGCCCTCCTCGCGGTGGGCTACGCCGCGCTCATCACCAAGCGCTTTCTCGTCACCGAGCGTGGCAAGGAGAAGTCGGACATCGAGTCCGCGCAGAGCAACCGCATGCTCGGGCTCGCCTACCAGGGCCAGGGGCAGCTCGACACCGCGTTCGACAGCTTCAGGAAGCTCCCGATCGACGACGGCGTGATGGATCTCCTCTACAACCTGGCGCTCGATTTCGAGCGCAAGCGCCAGTTCAACAAGGCGGAGTCGGTGTTCCGCTACATGGCGGACTACAACCCCAAGTTCCGGGACCTGGAGGCGCGCCTGACCCGCGCCAAGGCGATGTCGGAGACCGTGATGCTCGGAGCGGGCGGCGGGCACCCCGGCGGCACCCTGATCCTGCCGGGCGGGGGCGTGGAGAAGCCCATGCTCGGCCGCTACCAGGTGGAAAAGGAGCTCGGCAAGGGCGCGATGGGCGTCGTCTACCAGGGCAAGGACCCCAAGATCGGGCGCGTGGTGGCGATCAAGACCCTGGCGCTCGCGCAGGAGTTCGAGCCCGACGAGCTGAAGGACGTGAAGGAGCGCTTCTTCCGCGAGGCGGAGACCGCGGGGCGCCTGACCCATCCCAACATCGTGACCATCTACGATGCCGGCGAGGAGCACGATCTCGCCTACATCGCGATGGAGTTCCTCAAGGGCAAGGACCTGACGCCGTTCAACAAGCCGGGGAACCTGCTGCCGCTCGATCGGGCGCTGTCGATCACGGCGCGGGTGGCGGAGGCGCTCGCCTACGCGCACAAGAACAACGTCGTGCACCGGGACATCAAGCCCGCGAACATCATGTACGAGCCGACGACCGACAGCGTCAAGGTCACCGACTTCGGCATCGCGCGCATCACCGACTCCTCCAAGACCAAGACCGGGATGGTGCTGGGCACGCCCTCCTACATGTCGCCCGAGCAGCTCGCCGGCCGCAAGATCGAGGGCAGCTCGGATCTCTTCTCGCTCGGGGTGACGTTCTACCAGCTTGCGTGCGGGCGCCTGCCGTTCGAGGGCGAGTCGATGGCGCAGCTCATGTTCAAGATCGCGAACGAACCCCACGCGGACATCCGGACCCACAACGCGCAGCTGCCGGCGTGCGTCGCCGCGATCGTCAACAAGGCCCTTGCAAAGGACCCCGGTCAGCGGTATCAGGACGGCGAGCAGATGGCGAAGGCCCTGCAACTATGCCTGCAAAGCCTGCCCGGAGTCCGGAAGGCGGCGCAGCCCGCGCCGGCCGCGGGCGCCTAGGGCGGGAAGCGCGCGATGGCCAATCTCAGCTCGGTGCTCGAGGTCGTGACCGCCACCCACCCCGGGATGGTACGCTCGCACAACGAGGACAGCCTCGCCGCCGATGCGGAAATCGGGCTGGCGGTGCTGGCCGACGGGATGGGGGGATACAACGCCGGGGAGGTCGCCAGCGGCATCGCAGTGGAGCTGATCCGCACCGAGATCAAGAAGGCGCTCGCGAAGCGCAAGACCGAGGCGCTCGACGGCAAGGACGCCGAGCGGCTGATCGAGACCTACGCGGGCCGGGCCAACACCGCCATCTACCAGGCGTCGCAGAGCCAGCCCCAGTACTCCGGCATGGGCACGACGCTGGTGGTCGCGCTGTGGCATGACAACCGGATGTCGGTCGGGCATATCGGGGACTCGCGCCTCTACCGCCTGCGCGAGGGCGCCCTCGAGCAGATCACGCGCGACCATTCTTTGTTGCAGGAACAGATCGATAGCGGCATGATTACCCGGGAGCAGGCGCGCCATTCCCAGAACAAGAATCTGGTCACGCGCGCCGTCGGCATCGACCCGGAGGTCGAGACGGAGGTCCACAGCTACGCCGTCCAGCCGGGGGATGTCTACCTGCTGTGCTCCGACGGGCTGTCCGACATGGTGCCGGACGAGGATGTGCAGTTGACGCTGGATTCACTGGGTTCGAACCTGCCGCTCGCGGCGGAGCAGCTGGTGCAGCAGGCGAACGACAACGGCGGGCGCGACAACATCTCGGTGATACTGGTGCGCATCGCGAAGCGCTACCCGGCGCGCACCAGTGTCCTGGACAAGGTGAAGGACTGGTTCAAATGAGAGGCGGGGATACACCATGGCGAAGTTGATTCTCAGTCTGGAAGGGTCGGTGATCCGCGAGATCCCACTCGACAAGGAGCGCATCACGATCGGGCGCAGGCCGCAGAACGACATCCAGATCGAGAACCTGGCGGTGAGCGGGGAGCACGCCTGCATCGTCACCATCCTCAACGACTCGTTCCTGGAGGACCTCGGCAGCACCAACGGCACGCTCGTCAACGGCAACCCGATCAAGAAGCACATCCTGCAGAACAACGACGTGGTCGAGATCGGCAAGTACAAGATGAAGTACGTGGTCGAGGTGGCCACCGGCGCCGGACACGCCGCGCAGGACGATTTCGAGCGCACCATGGTGATGAAGTCCTCGCCCGGCAGGCCCGCCGCGGCGAAGCCTGCGGCCGCCCCGACCCCGGCGCCCGCGGCCGCGCCCAAGCCGGCAGCCCCCATGACCGCTCCGCCCGCGCCCCGGCCGGCGGCCCCCGCGGCCGCCGCAGGAAAGCCCGTTGGGGCCGAGGCACAGCCGCTCGGCGCCCTGCAGCTTCTCACCGGCCCGAACGCGGGCAAGGAGATCGAGCTCGTCAAGAACCTCACCACGCTCGGCAAGCCGGGCCTGCAGGTGGCCGTGATCACGCGGCGCCCGCAGGGCTACTTCATCACCCATGTCGAGGGCGCCAGCTTCCCGGTGCTGAACGGCAAGGTGATCGACGCCCAGGCGCGTCAGCTGAACGATCACGACGTGATCGAGCTCGCGGGGGTAAAGATGGAGTTCTTCCTCAAGCGGTAGCGGCCGCCGGCCCCGGGACCGCGCCCAGTGCTGGAAACGATAAGAAAGCATCTGGCGCGGCTCATCATCGGCATCGTCGTGGTGCTGGTGTTCCTCGCGCACGCGATCGGCCTCGGCGGCCAGCGGCTGCCGCTGCTGGACAACCTCGAGGCGATCGTCTACGACACGCGGCTGCGACTCACCATGCCGGGGACCCTCGACCCCCGCATCGTCATCCTCGACATCGACGAGAAGAGCCTCGAGGAACGGGAGCAGGGGGGCGAGGGCCGCTGGCCGTGGCCGCGCGACCGGCTCGCGCTCCTCATGGACAAGCTGTTCGACCGCTACGAGGTGGCGGTCGTCGGCTTCGACGTGGTGTTCGCCGAGCGCGACGAGTCCTCGGGCATACGGGTGCTGGAGCGCCTCGCCGAGCGCGAGCTGCGCGACGATGCCCGCTTCCAGTCCGCGTTCCGGCAGCTGAAGCCGCAGCTCGACTACGACGACATCTTCGCCCGCAGGATCCAGGGCCGGCCGGTGGTGATGGGCTACGTCCTGCTCGAGCCGGGCGCCGCAACGCTGCAGAAGAAGGGGACGCTGCCCGCGCCGGTGCTGATGGCGAAGGCCTTCGCGGGCCGCAACGTGAGGACGACCTCGTGGGGCGGCTACACCGCGAACCTGGACGTGCTGCAGCGGGCCGCGGCGAGCGGCGGTCATTTCAACTCGCGCACCGACGACGACGGGGTCATCCGCCGCGTGCCGATGCTGGCGGAATACGACGGCGGCTACTACGAGCCGCTGTCGCTCGCGATCGTCCGCGTCCTGCTCGGCTCCCCGCCAGTCACCGCGGTCAGGCCGGACCCGGCGCTGACACCGAAGGGCTATCCCGATCTCGAGTGGCTGCAGGTCGGGCCGCTGCGCATTCCGGTTGACGACGAGGCGGCGGCGCTGGTGCCCTACCGCGGACGCAAGGACAGCTTCAAGTACTTTTCCATCGTGGACGTCCTGAACGAGCGCGTCGATCCCTCCGAGCTGAAGGGCAAGATCGTGCTGGTCGGCACGACGGCCCCGGGCCTGCTCGACCTGCGGGCGACCCCCGTCGAACCGGTGTATCCCGGGGTCGAGATCCACGCCAACCTGATCTCGGGCATGCTCGACGGCAGCATCAAGCAACGCCCGTCCTACGTGGTGGGCGCGGAGTTCCTGCTGCTCGCCGCGGCAGGGCTCGCGATGGCGCTGCTCCTGCCGCTGCTGAGCCCGCTCGTCTCCACGCTGACGACCGTGCTGGTGCTGGCGGCGGTGCTGGCGGTCAACATCCTGGTGTACCAGCACGCGGATCTGGTGCTGCCGCTCGCCTCGGGGCTCGTCATGATCCTGGTGCTGTTCACGCTCAACATGGCCTACGGCTTCTTCGTCGAGGCGCGCGGCATGCGCCAGATCACGGGGCTGTTCGGGCAGTACGTGCCGCCCGAGCTGGTGGACGAGATGGCGCGCAACCCGGAGCAGTTCAACATGGCTCCGAGCAAGAAGGAGCTGTCCGTGCTGTTCTCGGACGTGCGCGACTTCACCTCGATTGCCGAGAGCCTCGCGCCCGAGGACCTGGCGGCCTACATCAACGAGTACCTGACGACCATGAGCCTCGTCATCCGCGAGCAGCACCGCGGCACGCTCGACAAGTACATCGGCGATGCGATCATGGCGTTCTGGGGCGCGCCCGTGGCCGATCCGCAGCACGCACGCAACGCGGTGCTCGCGGCGCTCGGCATGCAGCTCGAGGTGAAGGTGCTCAACGAGAAGTTCAAGGCGCGGGGCTGGCGCCCGTGCAGGATCGGCATTGGAGTGAATTCCGGCGAGATGAGCGTGGGCGACATGGGATCGCGCATCCGCAGGGCCTACACGGTGATGGGCGACGCGGTGAACATCGCCTCGCGCCTCGAGGGCATCACAAAGGAGTATGGGGCTGATATTATTGTCGGCGAGGGCACGCGGCGGCTGCTCACGGGCTTTGTCCTGCGCGAGCTCGACCGGGTGCGCGTGAAGGGCAAGGACGAGCCGGTGACGATCTACGAGCCGCTGGGTCTGGAAGGGCAGGTGGACCCCGCCAGGCAGGATGAGATTACGCTATGGAATCAAGCGCTTAGACTTTATCGCGCGCAGGACTGGGACCGCGCAGAACTGCAGCTGCTCAATTTGCGCAAGCGGACGCCGGAGCGGGACCTCTATGGGCGATTCATCGAGCGCATCGCGCACTTCCGCGTCCAGCCGCCCGGGGCCGACTGGGATGGCGCCTGGACCTTTGAAACCAAGTAGTTGCGGCGCGCCCAGCGGCATTTTCCCCTTCCCCGCGGCCCCCAAAACGATGAATATTCACGCTGCGCTGGCACGAATCTCGCAGGTTTTACCGGGTTCCGGGGCAGCGCTTCCCATGGCGACTGCCGGCGGGGCAAACACGAACGGGTTGGGGGCCTTATGAGCACCGTACTTCAGAGCAAGCCGGTCGGGCAGGACAGCCTGGCGGAGAAGCTGAATTTCCAGCAGAAGCTGCAGGCGGTGACCAACAAGATCCATGCGACGAAGAACATCGAGGAGATCATCCTCGAGCTGTCGCAGGAGCTGTGCAGCCTCTTCAACGCCGACCGGCTGACGATCTACCTCGCGAGTGAGGACCGGGGCTCGATCGTTTCCAAGGTAAAGACCGGGCTGAACTCGTTCAAGGACATCAAGCTGCCGGTGAACGAGCAGTCGATCGCGGGCTTCGTCGCCGCCAACAAGCGCGTCATCAACATCCGCGACGTCTACGACGACGTGGAGCTGAAGACCTACAGTCCCCAGCTGAACTTCCTCAAGGCCGTCGACGCCAAGACCGGCTACCGGACCAAGCAGATGCTGGTCGCGCCCGTGACCGAGGGCAAGGGCAGGGAGCTGATCGGCGTCGTGCAGATCATCAACTACAAGGGGGGCGCGCACTTCCCGCCGGCGATGGAGGAGGGCGTCCACCAGCTGTGCGAGACGCTGGCGATCGCGTTCCGCCAGCGCCAGGGCGGCGTGAACAAGGTGCGCACCAAGTACGACGGCCTGGTCACCAACGCGGTCATCTCGGCGGAAGAGCTGGAGCTCGCGCAGCGCTCCGCCCGGCGCAAGAACCTCGACATGGAGACGGTGCTGATCGAGGAATTCAAGGTGAAGCTCCCGGCGCTGGGAGAGGCGCTCGCGGCCTATTTCGGCGTGCCCTACGAGCCGTACAAGGGCGACCGCATCAAGTCGCCCGACCTCATCAAGAACATGAGCCGGGACTTCTGCAAGACCAACCACTGGGCCCCGGTCGAGGACAGCCGGGAAGGGATCGTCGTCGTGGCCACCGACCCCGAGCGGATCAAGGCCTCGAAGATGGTCAACAACATCTATCCCAAGAGCAAGATCGTCTACCGGGTGATCACCAACCGGGAGTTCGACCAGACGCTCGACCAGCTCTTCGGCGGCGGCGGGCTGGGGGGCGATCCGGGGGAAATCGGCGACATCCTGGGCACGCTCGACGACGAGGACGCGGCTGTTGTGGATGGGGCGGAAGACGTGGCATCGGCAGCCGCCGACAACGAGGTGGTGAAGCTCGTCAACAAGGTCATCATCGATGCCTACCAGCAGGGCGCGTCCGACATCCATATCGAGCCCTATCCGGGCAAGGCCAAGACCGAGATCCGCTTCCGCAAGGACGGGGAGCTGATGAACTACATCTCGGTGCCGGGCAGCTACCGCAATGCGATCGCCGCGCGCCTGAAGATCATGTGCGACCTCGACATCTCGGAGCGCCGCAAGCCCCAGGACGGCAAGATCAAGTTCAAGAAGTTCGGCCCGCTCGACATCGAGCTGCGGGTCGCCACCATCCCGACGCAGGGCGGGGTGGAGGACATCGTGATGCGGATTCTGGCCGCAGGCGAGCCGATGCCGCTCGACAAGATGGGCTTCTCGAAGCGCAACCTGTACCTGTGCAAGCAGGAGATCGACAAGCCCTACGGACTGTTCTTCGTGTGCGGGCCGACCGGCTCGGGCAAGACGACCACGCTCCATTCGGTGCTCGGCTACCTCAACACGCCGGAGATGAAGATCTGGACCGCGGAGGACCCGGTCGAAATCACGCAGAAGGGACTGCGCCAGGTGCAGATGAACCCGAAGGCGGGGCTCACCTTCGCCATCGCCATGCGGGCGTTCCTGCGGGCGGACCCGGACGTGATCATGGTGGGGGAAATGCGGGACAAGGAGACGGTCTCGACCGGCATCGAGGCTTCGCTCACCGGCCACCTGGTGTTCGCGACGCTGCACACCAACAGCGCGCCCGAGTCGATCGTGCGCCTGCTCGACATGGGAATGGATCCGTTCAACTTCGCCGATGCGCTGCTCGGGGTGCTGGCCCAGCGCCTCGCCCGGCGGCTGTGCAAGTGCAAGGAGCCGCACGTCGCGACCAACGAGGAGCTCCATTCGCTGCTGGAGGAATACACGCTCGAGCTGCAGAACACCGCGACCTGGAAAAGGGATCCCAAGGCGGCGCGCGCGAAGGTGTACGAGGAGTGGGTGAAGGAGTTCGGCAACGACCGGGGCGAGCTCATCCTCCACACCGCCAAGGGCTGCGACGTGTGCAACAACACCGGCTACAAGGGCCGGTTGGGCCTGCACGAGCTGCTGGTCGGCACCGACCGGATCAAGAAGCACATCCAGGAGCACTCGCGGGTGTCGGACATGCTCGTGACCGCGATGGAGGACGGCATGCGGACCCTCAAGCAGGACGGCATCGAGAAGGTCCTGCAGGGCATCACGGACATCCAGCAAGTGCGCGCGGTGTGCATCAAGTAGTGCAGGCAAAGAGCGGGGAAGGCGGGCGCGTCCGCGGCGCGGACGACCTGCTCCAGCGCCTCGAGCAGCTCAACCACATCGGGATCGCGCTCTCGCAGGAGAAGGACATCACGCGGCTACTCGAGCGCATCCTCATCGCCGCGAAGGACATCACGCACGCCGACGGCGGCACGCTCTACCGGATGACCGAGGACCGGACCCTCAAGTTCGAGATCATCCGCAACGACACGCTCGGCATCGCGATGGGCGGCACCACCGGCGTCGAGATTCCCTTCTACCCGATCCATCTCTTCGACAAGGACGGCAAGCCCGTCCACTCCATGGTGGTTGCCTACGCGGTCCACCATGACCAGTCGGTCAACATCGCCGATGCCTATTTCGAGGCGGGCTTCGATTTCACCGGCACCCAGAACTTCGACAAGAAGACCGGCTACCGCTCCCAGTCCTTCCTCACCATGCCGATGAAGAACCACGAGGGGCTGATCATCGGCGTGCTGCAGCTCATCAATGCCAAGGACCCGCGCACCGGGCAGGTCGTGGCCTTCTCCGACACCGACCAGCATCTCGCCGAGTCGCTCGCCTCGCAGGCGGCGATCGCGCTCACCAACCGCCTGCTGATCAACCACCTCGAGAACCTGTTCGAGTCCTTCATCAGCCTGATCAACGCCGCGATCGACGACAAGTCGCCCTACACCGGCGGGCACTGCCAGCGCGTGCCGATGCTCACGATGCTGCTCGCCGAGGCGGTGGACCGCTGCAAGGTCGGGCCGCTCAGGGATTTCACCATGACGGAGCGCGACCGCTACGAGCTGAAGATCGCGGGACTGCTGCACGACTGCGGCAAGGTCACCACCCCCGTGCACGTCGTGGACAAGGCGACGAAGCTCCAGACGATCTTCGACCGCATCGCCTTGATCGACACGCGCTTCGAGGTGGTCAGGCGCGATGCGGAGATCGCGCTGCTCAGGGCGCGCGCGGAGAAGCTCGCGCCGGGCCGCAAGGACGCGGCGGGCGATGCAGAGCTCCAGGCGGGCATCCGCGAGATCGAGAGCGACCGCGATTTCCTGCGGCGCGCCAACGTCGGCAGCGAGGCCATGAAGGACGAGGACATCGCGCGGGTGAAGGCGATCGCCGCGCGCTATCGCTGGCGCAACGGCGACGGAGAGCACAGCGACTTCCTCACCGAGGAGGAGGTCCGCAACCTCACGATCCGCTCCGGGACGCTGACGGCCGACGAGCGCCAGATCATCAACCATCACATCGAGGTGACGATCCAGATGCTGGAGTCGCTGCCGTGGCCGCGGCATCTCAAGAACGTGCCCGAGTACGCCGGGGGGCACCACGAGCGCATGGACGGCAAGGGCTACCCGCGGGGGTTGAAGCGCGAGCAGATGTCGGTCCAGGCGCGCTGCATGGGGATCGCCGACATCTTCGAGGCGCTGACCGCCAAGGACCGGCCCTACAAGAAGGGCAAGACGCTCACCGAATCGCTCACCATCCTCGGCAAGTTCAAGCTGAACGGGCACGTCGACCCGGACCTCTTCGACATCTTCATGTGGGAGAAGGTGTACGAGAGCTACGCCCGGCAGTTCCTCGACCCGGACCAGATCGACGAAGTGGACGTCTCCAAGATTCCCGGCTATGTTCCGCCGCCTGCGGCCTAGGTCGGGCCAGTCCGGCAGTACCTTGCAGCGTTCCGCCCGAGTCAGCCCCGCGAGACGGGTTCATGGGCATTCTTGACTGGTTCAGGACGCAGGAGGTCGATGAGCTCGCGGCCGCGATCGCCGCGGAGCTCACCAAGCGCGTGCCGCCCGCGGCCCTGGATTCGCACACGCGAAAAGCGGCGGAGCGCCTGCGCAACACGCACGAGGCGATCTTCGCCCGCGCCGGCAAGTTTGCGCGCACGCACCCGCTCAGCATCTACCAGCGGGCGCGGCTTTCCAACCAGTTCCGGTGGGCGTTGAAGGAGGCGGGCTACCCGCCGGAATTCGTCGAGGCGTGGACCTACGAGCTCGCCATCCTCGTCACGCTCGACAAGGCTCCCGGCAGGGCATCGGGGGGCTGATTGACGGCGGCTTCGTCCCGGGAAGCCGCCGACCGGCTGGTCTCCGAAGGCAATCGCGCCGAGGATGCCGGGAGGATCGAGGAAGCCTGTGAGCGCTATCGCGAGGCGGTGCGCGCGGCGCCGGACTATGCCAAGGCGCACCTGAATCTCGGCATCGGGCTGGAGGCGGCCGGCGCGCCCGAGCAGGCAATTGAGTCCTTTGAGGCCGCGCTGGCGATCGATCCCGCCGAGCCCTTCGCGGCCTACAACCTCGGAAGGCTGCTGTATACGCGCGGTGAGCACGTGGAAGCCGAGGCGCTGCTGCGGCGGGCGCTCGAGAGCCGCCCCGCGTTCCCGGAAGCGCAGGTCGTGCTGTCGCGCGCGCTCGAAGCTCAGGGCAACCTCTCCGCGGCCGCGGCAGCGCTGGAGACCGCGATGCGGCTTCGGCCCAATGATTTCGGCGCGCTCTACCTCTATGCCGGCGTCCTCCTGAAGCAGGAAAGGCTCGACGAGGCCCAGGCCGCGTTGAAGCGCGCCCTCGCAATCGATCCGGAAAACGCCGACGCGAATCTCGCATTCGCCGCTCTTCTTCTCGCCCGCGGCAAGCCCAATGAAGCGGAAGGACTGCTGCGCGCAGTCCTGAAGCGCGACCCCGGATCCGTGGAGGCGCATGCGCGATTGTCCGAGATCTACGCTGCACGCAGCGATCTGCCTGCCGCAGCCGCCGAGCTGGAGGCGGTGCTCAAGCAGCGCCCGGACTGGGCGGACGCACTCTACAACTACGGAAGCGTCCTGAAAAAGCTCATGCGGCTGGGCGACGCCGAAACCGCCTTTCGGCGTGCACTCGCGGCCGATCCGGGACATGCGCGAGCCTGTCGCATGCTGGGAGGCGTTCTGCTCGGACAGTGCCGCACGGACGAGGCGCTCGCGCTCTACCGCACGGCGCGCGAGCATTTTCCCGGCGATTTCGATCTCGAGTCCGCCGAGCTTTTTGCGCTCAACAGCTCCGAGAGCATCTCCGACGAGGCGCTCTTTGCGCGGCACGCGGCGTTCGGGGCGCGCATCGAGCAGGCCCATCCGCCGCGATTCAAGCCGTTCCGCAACGCGAGGGACGGGGAGCGGCGCCTGCGGATCGGGTACGTGTCCGGAGATTTCTGCTATCACGTCGTCACGCTGTTCATGCTTCCCGTGATCGAGCGGCACGACCGCTCTGCGTTCGAAGTGTTTTGCTACTCGACCGGGGACAGGGCCGACGGTTACACTCGCGAGCTGTCACGGCGGGCGGACGCGTGGCGGGAGGTGTCCGCGCTGTCCGCGGCCGAGCTCGCCGACGCGATCCAACGCGACGGCATCGACATCCTGGTCGACCTGGGCGGGCACTCGGGAACGCCTCAGCTCGCCGTTTTCGCGCAGCAGCCGGCGCCGGTCCAGGCCACCTGGCTCGGCTACCTGAACACGACTGGCATGACGCGCATTCACTACCGGATTTCCGACCGCCATGCCGATCCGCCGGGGCTGACCGACCGCTACCATACCGAAACCCTGGTCCGGCTGCCGCACAGCCAGTGGTGCTATCGCCCCTTCATGACGGTCGCGTGCGCGGAGGCGCCGCCCCTCGCGCGCAACGGGTACGTCACTTTCGGATCGTTCAACCAGGCGCTCAAGGTCACGCCGCAGGTGCGCCGCGTCTGGGCTGAAATCCTCCGCCGGCTGCCCGGTGCCCGGATGGTCATCCTCGGCATCGCGGAAGGGCGTGCGCGGGAAGAGCTGGTTGCGGAACTCTCGCGCGCGGCAAGCGGGCGCGAGAGCGTAAAGGTCCTGTCCTATGTCTCGCTTCAGGACTATTTCAACGGGTTCAACTCGGTGGACATTGCGCTGGACACCATGCCCTACAGCGGCGGCACCACCGCCTGCGATGCGCTGTGGATGGGAGTCCCGGTCGTAACAGCTCCCGGAACCCGGCCGTCGTCACGCAGCACGGCGAGCGTGCTCTCGACCGCGGGCCTCACCGAGTGGATCGCCTCGAGTCCCGAGGACTACGTGCGGCGGGCGGTGGAATCCGCGCGCGACCCGGCGCTGCTCGCCGGGCTGCGCACTTCCTTGCGGGAACGCCTGCGTCAGTCACCGCTGATGGACGAGAAGGGTTTCCTGCGCGATCTCGAGAGCGCCTACCGGGGCATGTGGCGCACCTGGTGCGAGGGGGCCGGGACCTCGGGGTGACGTTTTTTGTCACATGGTGACTGTGTTAGTAAGCGATCAGGGGGCTCGGCCCGCGAATTGCCGGTAGTAATACCGATGCCGTACGTCCCG
>DATBMB010000183.1:0-8545 GCA_036555035.1 Burkholderiales bacterium
CACCTTCTTGCCCAGGCGCCGGGTGAGCAGCTTCCAGCCGTCCCAGTCGTCCTCCGCCATGCCGTCCTCGATGCTGATGATCGGGTACTTCTCGACCCAGTCCGCGAGATAGTCCACGAGCTGCGCCGAGCTCAGGGTGAGACCCTCGGCGGCGAGGGTGTACTCGCCGTCCTCGTAGAATCCCGAGGCCGCGCAGTCGAGCGCGAGCGCCACCTGATCGGCCGGCTGGTAGCCGGCGGCCTCGATCGCGTCGAGGATGGTCTTGACCGCCGTCTCGTGCTTGGGAAGCCGCGGCGCGAACCCGCCCTCGTCGCCCACCGCGGTCGACAGCCCCCGGTCGGTGAGGAGCTTCTTCAGCGCGTGGAACACCTCCGCGCCGCAGCGCAGCGCCTCGCGGAAGGAGGTGAACCCGACGGGCACGATCATGAATTCCTGCATGTCGAGGCTGTTGTCCGCATGCGCGCCGCCGTTGATCACGTTCATCATCGGCACCGGCATCGCCAGGGCGCCGGCCCCGCCCAGGTAGCGGTGCAGCGGCAGCCCCGACTCCTCGGCCGCGGCCTTCGCCACCGCGAGCGATACGGCCAGCACCGCGTTGGCCCCGAGGCGCGACTTGTTCTCCGTGCCGTCGAGCTCGATCAGGGCCTTGTCCACGAAGCTCTGCTCGGTCGCGTCGACACCGATCACCGCCTCGCAGATCTCCGTGTTGATGTTCTCGACCGCCTTGAGCACGCCCCGGCCGCCGTAGCGCGCGGCGTCCCCGTCGCGCAGCTCGATCGCCTCGCGCGCACCGGTCGAGGCTCCCGAGGGCACCGCTGCGCGCCCCATCACGCCCGACTCCAGCAGCACGTCCGCCTCCACGGTGGGATGGCCGCGTGAGTCCAGGATTTCCCTCGCAATGACGTCAACGATCGCGCTCATTATTGTTCCTGTCGTGGTTGGATGGGCATCAGAGCAGTTCCTCCTCGAAGCCGCGGCTCTTGACCATGGCATCGAGCGCCTGCAACGTGGAAAGCAGCGGCTTCATGAGCTGCAGCGGCCAGGCATTGGGGCCGTCGGAGAGCGCCTTCTCCGGGTTCGGGTGGGTCTCCATGAACAGCCCCGCGACCCCGCTCGCGACCGCCGCCCGCGCCAGCACCGGCACGTACTCGCGCTGGCCGCCGCTCGAGGTGCCCTGCCCGCCGGGCAGCTGGACCGAATGCGTGGCATCGAACACCACCGGGCAGCCGGTGTCGCGCATGATCGCGAGCGAGCGCATGTCGGAGACGAGATTGTTGTAGCCGAAGGACGCCCCGCGCTCGCACACGAGGATGTTGTCGCGCCCGCTCGCCGCCTTTGCCTTTTCCACGACGTTGCGCATGTCCCCGGGCGCGAGGAACTGGCCTTTCTTGATGTTCACCGGCTTGCCCGCGGCGGCCACCGCGCAGATGAAATCGGTCTGCCGGCAGAGGAACGCCGGCGTCTGCAGCACGTCCACGACGGCGGCGACCGCCTCGATGTCCTCGTTCTCGTGCACGTCGGTCAGGACCGGCACCCCCACCTTCTTCCGGACCTCGCCCAGGATCTCGAGCCCCTTGTCCATGCCCAGGCCGCGGAAGGACTGGACGGAGGTCCGGTTCGCCTTGTCGTAGGACGACTTGTAGATGAAATGCACGCCCAGGCTCGCGCAGATCTCCTTCAGCTCGCCCGCCGTGTCGAGCGCGAGGTCGCGGGACTCGACCACGCACGGGCCTGCTATCAGGAACAGGGGCTGATCGAGTCCCGCCTTGAAACCGCAGAGATCCATCGCGCCGTGCCCGGGCCGTGCGCCGCGCTGCGGCGACGGCGGCTGCTCTCGTCGCGGGCGGGAGGTCATGGCGGCGATGCTCAGGCGATGCTCTTCAGCCGCCCGGGATCGCCCGCCTTGCCGGCCGCCTGGTCCGGCCGGGCATTGCTCAGCGCGGCCTGCACGAATGCCTTGAACAGCGGGTGGCCGTGCCGGGGCGTCGAGGTGAACTCGGGGTGGAACTGGCAGCCTACGAACCAGGGGTGCCCTGGCAGCTCGATCATCTCGCACAGCTTGTCCTGGGCCGATGTCCCGCTCACCCTGAGCCCGGCCGCTTTCAGCCGCGGCAGGTAGTGGTTGTTGACCTCGTAGCGGTGGCGGTGCCGCTCCATGATGCGGTCCTGCCCGTAGATCCGGCGCACCATGGAATCCGGCTCGAGCACGCATTCCTGGCCGCCGAGGCGCATCGTGCCCCCGAGATTCGATTGCGTGTCGCGCTTCTCGATGCGGCCGTCGCGATCCTGCCATTCGGTAATGAGCGCGATCACCGGGTGGGACGTGTCCGGGTCGAACTCCGTGCTGTGGGCGCCTGCAAGGCCCGCCAGGGTGCGCGCATATTCAATGACGGCGAGCTGCATGCCGAGGCAGATGCCCAGGTAGGGCACGCCGGTCTCGCGCGCGTAGCGGATCGCCTTGATCTTGCCCTCCACGCCGCGCTTGCCGAAGCCGCCCGGCACCAGGATCGCATCCATGTTCTGCAGGCTGCCGGTGCCGTTCTTCTCGATGCTCTCCGAATCCACGTAATGGATCTTGACCCGCGCCCCGGTATGGATGCCGGCGTGGATCAGCGCCTCGGTGAGCGACTTGTAGGACTCAGTGAGATCGACGTACTTGCCCACCAGGGCGATGTTGACCGTGCGCTGCGGATGCTCCAGCGCGTGCACCAGCCGCTCCCAGCTCGAGAGGTTCGCGGGCGGGGGATCCAGGCCCAGCTTGCGGCACACGATGTCATCGAGCTTCTGGGCGTGCAGCATCGCGGGGATCTTGTAGATGCTGTCCACATCCACGGCCGAGATCACAGCTTCCACCGGCACGTTGGTGAAGAGCGCGATCTTCCTGCGGTCGTCCTCGGGCAGCGGCCGGTCGCTGCGGCCGAGCAGCACGTCGGGCTGGATCCCGATCTCTCGCAGCTCCTTCACCGAGTGCTGCGTAGGCTTGGTCTTGATCTCGCCGGCGGTCGCGACGTAGGGCACCAGCGTGAGGTGGACATAGCAGCAGTTCTCGCGCCCGAGCTCGATCCCCATCTGGCGGATCGCCTCCAGGAACGGCAGCGACTCGATGTCGCCCACCGTGCCGCCGATCTCCACGATGGTCACTTGCGCCTCGCCCGCTCCGCGCCGGATGAAATGCTTGATCTCGTCGGTGATGTGCGGGATGACCTGAACGGTGCCCCCGAGATAGTCGCCGCGGCGCTCCTTGCGAATGACGCTCTCGTAGATCTGCCCCGTGGTGAAGTTGTTGCGCTTCGACATCTTGGCGTGCAGGAAGCGCTCGTAGTGGCCGAGATCGAGGTCGGTCTCCGCGCCGTCCTCGGTGACGAAGACTTCCCCGTGCTGGAACGGGCTCATCGTCCCCGGATCCACGTTGAGATACGGGTCGAGCTTCACCATCGAGATCTTGAGGCCGCGGGACTCCAGAATCGCGGCGAGAGAGGCGGCGGCGATGCCTTTGCCCAGAGAGGATACGACCCCACCCGTGACAAAGATGTATTTGTTGCTCATCGCATACGCCGACGGTTTGCGTATTTTATCGGAAATCCGCTCCGCGTCCAATGAATTGCGCGCTCCGGCGGCGCGCGTGCGGGCATCTAGGCGCCTTTCGCGCCACCTGTCTCCTTTGCCAGGTAAAGCCAGGTCTCCACGACGGTGTCGGGATTGAGCGAAAGGCTTTCGATGCCCTCCTCCACCAGCCATTTCGCGAGGTCCGGGTGATCGGACGGCCCCTGCCCGCAGATGCCCACGTATTTGCCCGCGCGCCGGCACGCCTGAATCGCGAGATGGAGCATCTCCTTCACCGCCGGGTCGCGCTCGTCGAATTGCGCGGCGATGACGCCCGAATCGCGGTCGAGGCCCAGCGTCAGCTGCGTCATGTCGTTGGACCCGATCGAGAACCCGTCGAAATGCTCGAGGAACGCGTCGGCGAGGATCGCGTTCGAAGGGATCTCGCACATCATGATGACGCGCAGCCCGTTCTCCCCGCGCTTCAGCCCGTTGGCCGCGAGCAGCTCCAGGACCTTGCGCGCCTCCGCTACGGTGCGCACGAACGGCACCATGATCTCGATGTTGGTGAGCCCCATGTCATCGCGCACCTTCTGCAACGCGCGGCACTCGAGCTGGAAGCAGTCCCGGAACGAGGGATCGAGATAGCGCCCGGCGCCGCGGAAGCCGAGCATCGGGTTCTCCTCCCGCGGCTCGTAGCGCGTCCCGCCGGTGAGGGCGGAGTATTCGTTCGACTTGAAATCGGACAGGCGCACGATCACCGGCTTGGGCCAGAACGCCGCGCCGAGCGTCGCGATGCCCTCCGCGAGCTTCTCCACGTAGAAGGTAACCGGGTCGGGGTAGCCCGCGCTGTGCTCCTCGACCGCGACCTTGAGGTCCGAGCCGAGATCCGGATAGGCAAGCACCGCCCGGGGGTGCACGCCGATCATGCGCGCGATGATGAACTCGAGCCGCGCGAGCCCCACGCCTTCGTTGGGCAGGCGCCGGAACTCGAACGCGAGCTCGGGATTGCCGACGTTCATCGTGATCTTGACCGGCGCCCTGGGCATGCCCTTGAGCGACAGATCGATCACCTCGGCCTCCAGGATGCCGCGGTAGACGAAGCCGGTGTCGCCCTCGGCGCAGGACACCGTGACTTCGCGCCCGTCCTTCAGCACCTGGGTCGCGTCCCCGCAGCCCACCACCGCCGGGATGCCAAGCTCGCGCGCGATGATCGCGGCATGGCAGGTGCGGCCGCCGCGGTTCGTCACGATCGCCGCCGCGCGCTTCATCACCGGCTCCCAGTCCGGGTCGGTCATGTCGGTCACCAGCACGTCGCCCGCGCGCACCCGCGACATCTCGGCGGCGCCGCGGATCACGCGCACCGGGCCGCTGCCGATCTTCTGCCCGATGGCGCGGCCGGTGGCGAGCACTTCCGAGCGGCTCTTCAGCCGGTAGCGGCGCAGGGTGTCGAGCTTCTCCGCCGCCTTCACGGTCTCGGGACGCGCCTGCAGGATGTAGAGCTTGCCGTCGATGCCGTCCCTGCCCCACTCGATGTCCATCGGCCGCCGGTAATGGTCCTCGATGACGAGGGCGGTGCGCGCCAATTCCTCCACCTCGGCGTCGCTCACCGAGAAGCGCCTGCGCTCGGGCTCCGGCACGTTCACCGTCGTGACCGAACGCCCCGGCTCCCGTGAGTCGGCGTACACCATCTTGACCGCCTTCGAACCGAGTCCGCGGCGCAGGATCGACCGCTTGCCCTCGCGCAGCGCGCGCTTGTAGACGTAGAACTCGTCGGGGTTGACCTTGCCCTGCACGATCGTCTCGCCCAGGCCGTAGGAGGACGTGATCAGCACCACCTGGTCGAAGCCGGACTCGGTATCGAGCGTGAACACCACGCCGCTTGCTCCGAGGTCGCTCCGCACCATGCGCTGGATGCCCGCCGAAAGCGCGACTTCGTCGTGGGTAAAGCCCTTGTGCACGCGGTAGGCGATCGCGCGATCGTTGTAGAGCGAGGCGAACACCTGCTTCACGGCAGCGTAGAGGTTGTCGAGCCCGTGCACGTTGAGCACCGTCTCCTGCTGGCCGGCAAACGAGGCGTCGGGAAGATCCTCGGCCGTCGCGGAGGAGCGCACGGCAAACGTCGCGTCCACGCCCGCGCCGTCCGCGAGCCTGCGGTAGGCGTCCGCGACGTCCTCCCGCAGCCGCCGCGGGATCTCCTGCGCCAGGACCCAGCCCCGGATCTCCTCTCCGGCGCGCGAGAGCGCCGGGACGTCGGAGACGTCGAGCCCCTGCAGCCGACCCGCCACGCGCCGGTCGAGCCCGCCCTGCGCGAGGAACTCGCGAAAGGCCTGCGCCGTCGTCGCGAACCCGCCCGGCACCCGCACGCCGGCACCCGCGAGCTGGCTCATCATCTCCCCGAGCGAGGCGTTCTTGCCGCCGACCTCGGCGACATCCGTCATGCGCAAGGTCGCGAAATCGAGTACCAGGCGCGCGTCGCTCATGACCGCGGGACGATGGGCTGAATTGTGCATTGCAGGGAAAGCGGTTATTTTACCGTCAAATCAGAGCCCCGGCAGCACCGATGGCGCGCCCCCGCACCGCATTCTTCGTCTCCGACCGCACCGGCATCACCGCCGAGATGCTCGGGCACAGCCTGCTCACCCAGTTCGACAACGTGCGCTTCAACGAGGTGACGCTGCCCTTCGTCGACACGGTCGAGAAGGCGCGCGAGGTCGTGGCGAAGATCAACGAGCAGGGGGCGGCCGACGGCGAGCGCCCGATCGTGATCAGCACGCTCGCCCGCACCGAGATCGCGCAGGTGGTCGGGGAAGCCCGCGCGCTCTTCCTCGACTGCTTCGAGATCTTCATCTCGCCGCTCGAGCGCGAGCTCGGCGTGCGCGCCTCCCACGCCATCGGGCGCTCGCACAGCGTCTCGGACTTCGTCAACTACCACCACCGCATCGAGTCGGTGAATTACACGCTCTCGCACGATGACGGTGTCTCGAACCGGGACCTCTCCGAGGCCGACGTCATCCTCATCGGCGTGTCGCGCTGCGGCAAGACCCCGACCTGCCTCTATCTCTCGATGCAGTACGGCATCCGCGCGGCGAACTACCCGCTCATTCCCGAGGACTTCAGCAGCATGCGCCTGCCCGCCCAGCTGCGCCCGCTGCGCGGGAAGCTCCACGGACTCACCATCAAACCGGACCGGCTGCAGCAGATCCGCAACGAACGGCGCCCCGGCAGCCAGTACGCGACGCTCGCCAACTGCGAGTTCGAGGTGCGCGAGGCGGAGGCGCTGATGCGGCAGGAAGGCATACCCTGCCTCGACGCCACCAGCAAGTCGGTCGAGGAGCTCGCAACCACCATCCTGCACGAGGCGAAGCTCGTGCGCCGCATCTACTAGAACCTATCAAGAACCCGGTCGTTGCCCTTCGCCTCCGACCGTTCATCCCGGGCGTAGCGCGTATGGTGCGGGCCGGGTCCTGTCAGAGCCCGTACCGGAAATCCGGAACCAGATCCCGACCGCCCTGCCACCCGGCCCGCGGGTGTGCCGAGTTGCGCGGGTGGCAGAAGGGTCGGGGCCCGCTCCGACCGTTCTGACAGGACCCGCGCTGTGCCGTACACCTCGGATGCATGCTCATACTGCTCCGTGGATACTTTTTGAGATGGGTTCTAGCCGCCGGCGGCTCTCAGCTGCCGCACTCTTTCGAACAGGCACACCGCCGCCGCGGCCGCGACGTTGAGCGACTCGGCGCCTCCCGGCATCGGGATCGATACGACCGAGTGCGCGGCCGCGAGCAGCGCGGCGCTCAGGCCGGCGCCCTCGTTTCCGAAGAGGAACGCCACCCGCCCCGCGAGATCGGCGTCGAACACCGTGCGCTCGGCCCGCGCCCGCGTTGCGATGAGCGTGCCCGGGAAATCCCGTGCCAGCCCGAGGAGGTCCGCCTCCTCGTAGAGGCTCAGCATGAAATGCGCGCCCATCCCCGCCCGCAGCACGCGCGGGGACCAGGCGTGCACCGCGCCCTTCGAGAGCCACACGTGCCGCACTCCCGCCGCCGCGCAGGAGCGCAGGATCGAGCCGAGGTTTCCGGGGTCCTGCAGGTCTTCCAGCATGACGCAGGCGTCCACGCCCTGGGGCGCGGCCCGCGGGCGCGGCGTCTCGACGACGGCCAGGATGCCGGTCGGGGTCGCGACGGAGGACAGCCCTCCGAACAGCGCGTCGGAGAGCGCGAGGAGCTCAACTCCGCGCATCGTCTCCAGCACGGCCCGCACCTCCGGGTTCGCGAGCCCGCTGCGGCTCACCGCGATGCTTCGCGGCATCCCGACGTGCTCGCGGTAGGCCGACGCCAAGTGCACGCCATCGAGCACGGAGAGGCCCGTTTTCCGGCGCTCCTGGGACGACTGCGCGAGGGCGCGCAGTGCCTTGTAGCGGGGATTGGCGGCGGAAGCGATTTGCTTCATGCAGAACTGGATTTCCGCCTACGCGGAAATGACGGCCTCGGCGAGCAGCGCGCGCACCGGCCCGAACGTGCGCCGGTGCGCGGCACAGGCCCCGTGCGCGCGCAGCGCCGCCAGATGCGCCTCGGTGGGATAGCCCTTGTGCCGGTCGAAGCCGTAGACCGGGTGGATGCGGTGCAATGCCTGCATTTCCGCATCGCGCGCAACCTTCGCGAGTATCGAGGCTGCCGCAATGCCCGCCTGCGTGGCGTCTCCCCGCACGACCGCGCGCACGGGAACCGCCAGCCGAGGGCAGTGCAATCCATCCACCAGCACCTCCGTCGGCAGCACGGCGAGCGCCTCCACCGCGCGGCGCATCGCGAGCAGGCTCGCCTGCAGAATGTTGAGGGCGTCGATCTCCTCGACACTCGCGCTCGCGACCCCCCAGGCCAGGGCACGCGAGCCGATCTCCGCCGCCAGGGTTTCGCGCCGGCCTGCGCTCAACGTCTTGGAATCGGCAAGGCCCGCGATCGGGCGCGCCGGATCGAGGATCACCGCGGCGGCGACCACCGGCCCGGCC
>DATBMB010000100.1:0-12831 GCA_036555035.1 Burkholderiales bacterium
CCGGGACGGTCAGTACCCGTACCGGAAATCCGGAACCAGATCCCAACCGCCCTGCCACCCGGCCCGCGGGTGTGCCGAGTTGCGCGGGTGGCAGAAGGGTCGGGGTTTGATCCGAGGCTTCCGGTACGGGTACTGACTCCAGAGAACGCGCTGGCCAAGTCAATTGCCCGGATGCGCGGGAAGCCTCGGAGCGGGCCCCGGCCGTTCTGACAGGACCCGCGCCGTGCCGTAACTCTCGGATGCATGCTCATGCTGCTCCGAGAGTGTTCCAGAGACGGGCTCAGGTGACGCGGTCGGTCTGGGCCTTGAAGAATTGCCTCCCTTCACTTCCTCAGCGGCCAGCGGCGCAGGACCTGGTACGCGCGGCCCCGTTCCCGGGGCGCCGATTCCATCAGCGCGAAGTCATCCACCGGCCACGCCACATCGGGGCACGCGTCGTCCGCGGGCGCGCGGCGCGCGTCTCTCAGCAGCGTCACGTGCGGAACGTACGGCCGCCGGTCGAAGCGAATCTCCGTCCCTGCCAGTGCGTCCTGCACGCGCGCAACCAGCGACTGCAGCGCCTCCGGGCACATGCGGACGCCCGCCCACAAGATGCGGTTGTGCCGCCAGTACTCGAGCCGGTTCACCGTCAGCTCGAAGCGATGGCCCCGCACCGTGGATGCCAGGGCTTCCAGCGCGCTGATGCGCTCGCGCGGCAGGTCGCCGAGGAACACCAGCGTCAGGTGAATGTTATGAGAGGCAATCGCCCTGCCGCCGCATTCGCGCTGGGCGCGGCGGGCGATGTCGGCCAGCGCGCTCTGCACCTCGCGCGCGGGCCACGCGGCGAAGAACAGCCGCGCGGTGTCACCGCTCACCGTTCACTCAGCAGGGCGACGGACTCCGCGGCGATGCCCTCGCCCCGCCCGACGAAGCCGAGCATCTCGGTGGTCTTGGCCTTTATATTGACTGCGTCCAGGGCGATGCCGAGATCCGCCGCGAGGTTGGCGCGCATCGCCGGGATGTGCGGGGCCATCTTCGGCGCCTGGGCGATGATCGTGGCGTCCACGTTGGCGGCCGCGAATCCACGCTCCTTCAGCAGCCGCGCGACCTCGCGCAGCAGCCGGCGGCTGTCGATATCCTTGTAGCGGGCGTCACTGTCGGGAAAATGGCTCCCGATGTCGCCCAGCCCGGCGGCGCCGAGCAGCGCATCGCACACCGCGTGGATCAGCACGTCGGCGTCGGAATGGCCGGCAAGCCCCTTCTCGTGCGGGATCGCCACTCCGCCGATGACGAGCTTTCGCCCCGGGACGAGCGCGTGCGCGTCGAATCCCTGCCCGATTCTCATGCGTAGCCCTCGGCTGTCAGCATTCAGCGATCAGCTCTCGGCTTGCCTACACGACGCCGCTTCGCTCTTGGCTGACGGCTGACTGCTGATCGCTGACGGCTCTCGAGCATCAGTTCCGCCAGGACCAGGTCCTCGGGGAAGGTCACCTTGATGTTGCGCGTGTCGCCCAGCACGAGCCTGGGCCTCAGGCCGAGGCGCTCGATGGCCTGCGCCTCATCGGTGACGGCCGCGGGATCCGCGGCGCGCAGCGCCTCGATCAGCAGCCGGTAGCGGAACATCTGCGGCGTCTGGGCGAGCCACAGGTTGTCGCGGGGCTCGGTGGAGGACACGCGCGCGTCGCGGTTGCCGCGCTTCAGCGTATCCGACACCGGGACCGCCAGCAGGCCCCCGGTCTCGTCGGAATCGAGCTCATCGAACAGGCGGTCGAGCGCCTCGCGCTCGAGGCAGGGGCGCGCCGCGTCGTGCACCAGGACCCAGTCCGAAGCCGCGATGAAGTCGCGCGCGGCGAGCAGCCCGTTGAACACGCTTGCCGCCCGCGTTTCGCCGCCGCAGTAGAGCGGCTTCACCCGCGCGCCAAGCCCGCGCCAGTCATGGCGCGCGAACTGATCGTCGCGCTGCGCGAGCACCACGAACACCTGCCCGATGCGCGGGTGGCGCGCGAGCGCATCGAGCGCGTGGTAGAGCAGCGGCCGGCCCGCGATCGTGAGGTATTGCTTGGGCAGCGCCGCGCCGAGGCGGGAACCCGAGCCGGCGGCCGGGACGAGGGCGTAAGCTTTGGACAAGGTGCGTCGAGAGCGCTGTAATTTCAGGGATTTTATCAGCAACAGTGTTGCGTCCGGCGCACTTGAAAATCGAGCATCCGGGCGCATAATCATTACATCAATGTCGCAGGCAACTCCCTCCGTGCGCGCGCCGGCCGTGGCCGGCATGTTCTACCCCGGCGAGAGCCGCGAGCTCGCGCAGTCTCTGACCGGCCTCCTCGGCGCCGCGGCGCACGACGCCCCCGAGCGCGCGGTGCCGAAGGCGATCATCGCTCCGCACGCGGGCTACGTCTATTCCGGCCCGATCGCCGCCAGCGTTTACGCACTGCTTGCACCCGCGCGCCGGAGGATCCACCGCGTCGTGCTGCTCGGCCCCACCCACCGCGTCGCTGTGCGCGGGCTCGCGCTTCCCGGCTGCGCGGCGTTCGCGACGCCCCTCGGCACCGTCGAGATCGACCCGGATGCAGCCGAGGCCTTGCGCGGCATGACCCAGGTGGTGGTGAGCGCGCAGGCGCACGCGCTCGAGCACTCGCTGGAGGTGCACGTGCCGTTCCTGCAGACGGCGCTCGAGAGATTCAAGCTGGTGCCGCTCGCGGTGGGCCATTGCGGCGCGGAGGAAGTCGCCGAAGTGCTGGACGTGCTGTGGGGCGGTCCCGAGACCCTGATCGTGGTGAGCTCGGACCTCTCGCACTACCTGTCGTACGCCGACGCTCAGGCCCTCGACCGCGCGACCGCTAAGGCCATCCTCGGGCTCGCCTCCGAGATCTCGCACGAGCAGGCATGCGGGGCGACCCCGGTGATGGGATTGACCTGCGTTGCGCGCCGGCGCGGGCTCAAGCCCGAGCTGATCGATCTGCGCAATTCCGGCGATACCGCGGGCGACAAGAGCCGCGTCGTCGGCTACGGCTCCTTCGCCTTCTACGAGCCGGCCCCGGATGCCCGATGACCCGGGCCCGACCGTGAGCCCATTCGCATTTCTCACCGGCTCGGGGTTCTCTCCCCCGGGCGATCAACCATTGCCCGCGGACGCAGGCCGCGTGCTGCTGCCGCTTGCGCGCGCGGCGATCGCGGCCCAGCTCGGGCTCACCCACGCCGCGAGCGACGATCCTCCCTGGCTGAAATCGAGCGGCGCCTCCTTCATCACCCTCATGCTGGGCGGGAAGCTCCGCGGCTGCATCGGGACGCTGCGCGCGCATCGCGCGCTGGTCGAGGACGTGACGGCGAACGCCGTTGCCGCCGCCTTCCGTGATCCGCGCTTTCAGCCGCTCGGCGCCGGGGAGTTCTCCGGGGTGGCGCTGGAGGTCTCGGTGCTCTCGGCCCTCGAGCCCATGCGCTTCACCGACGAGCGCGACGCCCTGAGACAGCTTCGCGCCGGCATCGACGGCGTGGTATTCGAGTACGGCCACCACACCGGCACCTTCCTGCCCCAGGTCTGGGAGGACTTCAGGGAACCCGCCGACTTCCTCGCGCATCTCAAGTACAAGGCCGGGCTGCCGCCGGATTTCTGGGACGTGGAGGTCAGGCTCCTGCGCTACACGGTGAGCAAGTGGCGCGAATCGGACGGGTCATGAGCGAGCGCGAGTATCCAGGCCGCTGGTGGCACATGCTGGAAGACGGACGCATGCAATGCGACCTGTGCCCGCGCGACTGCCGCCTGCACGAAGGCCAGCGCGGCGCGTGCTTCGTGCGCATGCGCAGCAACGACCGCATGATCCTCACCACCTACGGGCGCTCGTCCGGATTCTGCATCGACCCGGTCGAGAAAAAGCCCCTCAACCAGTTCTTCCCCGGCTCGAGCATCCTCTCCTTCGGCACCGCGGGCTGCAATCTCGCCTGCAAGTTCTGCCAGAACTGGGACATCTCGAAATCGAAGGACATGGACCGCCTCGCCGACGAGGCCTCCCCGGAAGCGATCGCGGAGGCGGCCGAAGGATACGGCTGCAAGAGCGTCGCGTTCACCTACAACGACCCGGTGATCTTCGCCGAGTATGCGATGGACATCGCGGATGCCTGCCGCGCCCGCGGCATCCAGTCGGTGGCGGTGACGGCGGGCTACATCCACGACGCTCCCCGGCGCGAGTTCTACGCGAAGATGGATGCCGCCAACGTGGACCTGAAGGCCTTCACCGACGAGTTCTACTTCAGCCTGTGCGCGGCGCGGCTGAAGCCGGTCCTCGACACGCTCGTGTACCTCAAGCACGAGACCGACGTGTGGTTCGAGATCACGACGCTCCTCATTCCCGGCAAGAACGATTCGAGCGCGGAGATCGAAGCCGCGTCCAGATGGATCCTGAAGGAGCTCGGGCCGGACGTGCCCCTGCACTTCACGGCGTTCCATCCCGATTACAAGATGAACGATATCGCCCCGACGCCTTCGGCCACGCTCACCCGCGCGCGCGACATCGCGATCGCCGAGGGCCTGCACTACGTCTACACGGGCAACGTGCACGACACGGAGGGCGGCACGACTTTCTGTCCATCGTGCAAATCAGCGCTCATCGTGCGCGACTGGTACCGCATCGAGGACTATCGCGTCACGCCCGACGGCAAGTGCCCCGATTGCGGCACCGCGATCGCCGGGCGCTACGAGACCTTCAAGCGCGCATTCGGCCCGCGGCGCGTCCCGATCGCCATCCACCGACCGGCCTAATCTCAAGCCGCGGTTTCTCCTGGGTTTGCGGGTACAATCCCCGCGCCATGATCGCCGCCACGCTGCGCTGGGTCGACCTCAACATCCTCGCCCTCGGGCGCGAGCTGCGGTTGTCCTATCTCCCGCCGCTGATGGTGTACGTGGCCTACGGCATCTCGGGGCTCACCGGCATCGTCGGCACCTTCTTCGTCAAGGAATATCTCGGGCTCTCCGCCGCATTCCTCGCCGCCCTCGGCTTCTGGGTCGGCATCCCGTGGGCGCTGAAGATGCCGCTCGGCCACCTGGTCGATCTCATCTGGCGCTGGAAGAGCTGGCTCGTGTTCCTTGGCGCCGGTCTCATCGCCACGAGCCTGCTCATCATGGTCGGACTCCTCACCGACCGCGCCGCGATGGTGGCCGTCATGCCCGCCGAAGCATGGTTCGTGCTGGCGGCACTGCTCTCGCCTGTTGGCTACGTGGTGCAGGACGTGGTGGCCGACGCGATGACCGTGGAAGCCGTGCCGCGCGTGGACGGGAACGGCAGGCCCATCCCTCAGGAAGCCCGCAAGCTCATGAACACCACCATGCAGACGCTGGGGCGCGTAGCGCTGATCGGCGGCCTCGCGCTGGTGGCTGCGATCAATCTGTACCTCTTCACCGGCGTCGAGCGGCTGTCGGAGGCGGAGAAGATCGCGGTTTACCGCCAGATCTACCTCACCGCGCTCGTGATTCCCTTCATTTCGGTTGTCGGCGTCGGGCTTGCCTCGGTGCTAAGGCGAAGGGAGCTGCGGCGACTCATCGCCCAGGGCATGGACGCGGCGCACGCGCGCAAGCTGCTCGAATCCCCCGAAGAACCGCCTTCCGCGAACTGGTGGATCCTCGGCGGAAGCCTCGTGTTCGTCGTCTTCACCCTCGGCATGGGATTGGGCAACTTCGCCTACAACCAGGAAGTGATCTTTACGGGCTCGCTCGCGATCGTCCTGTTCCTCATCGCGAAGCTCACGCGCGAGCTCGAGCCTGAGGCGCGCGCGACCCTGATCGGCACGGCGGCGGTCATCTTCGTCTTCCGCGCGATTCCCGGCCCGGGCGAGGGTGTGACCTGGTGGATGATCGACGTCCTGAAATTCGACCAGCGCTTCCTCGCGGTGCTCTCGCTCATCGCGAGCGTGCTGACGCTCCTCGGCATGTTCATCTTCCGCCGCTTCATGGCCGTGCGCTCGATCGCTTACGTGGTGGGCTTTCTGACCATCGTCGGCGTGGCGCTGTCCCTGCCCATCGTCGGGCTCTACTACGGGCTCCACCACTGGACGGCTTCGATCACGGGCGGCGTGGTGGACGCGCGCTTCATCGTGATCGTCAATACGGCGCTCGAGTCGCCCCTCGGCCAGATCGCGATGATCCCGATGCTCGCCTGGATCGCGAACTCGGCGCCGCAGAATCTCAAGGCGACTTACTTCGCGATCATGGCCTCGTTCACCAATCTCGCGCTCTCCGCCTCCCAGCTCGGCACGAAGTACCTCAATCAGATCTACACGGTGACCCGCGAGATCAAGGACGCCGCGACCGGCGCGGTCAAGACCGCCGCGGACTACAGCCAGCTCGGCGAGCTGCTGGTCGTCGTGCTGGTCCTGGGGCTGCTGTTGCCGTTCTCGGCGATCGCGGCGGTGCGAGCGCTGCGCCTCAAGTGGGCGTGAACCGTCAGCGCATCGTGACGAGCTCCTCCGCGCTGGTGGGGTGAATCGCGACGGTGTCGTCGAAATCGCGCTTGGTGGCGCCCATGCGCACTGCCACCGCGAAACCCTGCAGCATCTCGTCGGAGCCCGGCCCGAACAGGTGGGCCCCGACGATCTTCTCGTCCTTACCCACCGTCACGAGCTTCATCGCCGCTTTCGCCTTGCGCTTCGTGAACGCGTAGAAGAGCGGCGTGAACTCGGTGCGATAAACCTTGACCGCGTCGCCGAAACGCGAGCGCGCCTCGTCCTCCGTCAGCCCGACGGTGCCGATGGGCGGATGGCTGAAGATCACGGTGGGGATGTTTTCGTAGACGAGCTTGCGCTGCGGCTGGCCTCCGAACAGGCGGTCGGAGAGCCGCCGCCCGGCGGCAATCGCGACCGGCGTCAGCGCGTCCCTCCCGGTCACGTCGCCGACGGCGTAGATACCCGGGACGCTGGTGTTCTGCCACTCGTCGGTGACGACGTGGCGCGCCGTGTCGGTCTTCACGCCCGCCGCGGAGAGGTTCAGATCATCCGTGACCGGCTCGCGGCCCACCGCCCAGAGGACGCAGTCGAGCCCGGCGATTTCGGGCCCTTCGACGCAGCACAGCGTGATCCCCTTCGCGTCACGCACGGCCTCGCGCACGTGCGTGCCGGTGTGGATCTCGATTCCGTCCGCCGCCATTTCGCGCATGACCGCCGCGCGCAGCATCTCGTCGAAGCTCATGAGCACGCTGGAGCGCCGCACGAGCAGCACGACCTCGGACCCGAGGGCGCGGAACACCCCCGCGAGCTCCACTGCAACGTAGCCCGCGCCGACGACGGCAACGCGCCCGGGCTGCCGCGGAAGCTCGAAGAATCCGTCCGATGTGATGCCCAGCTCCGCGCCGTTCCATTTCGGCACGATGGGCCTGCCGCCGGTGGCGATCGCGATATGCGCCGATTCGATGCGGGCGCCATTCACCGCGATCACGCGCGGCCCCTCGAAGCGCGCCCGGCCGCGTATCCACTCGACGCCGTTCTTCTCCAGCCCGGCCTGGTAGCGGCCGTTGAGCCATGCGACGTAGTCGTCGCGGCACTTCTTGAGGGCGCCCCAGTCGAAGCGCTCCACCTTCGCAGTGAAGCCGTAGTCGCCGGCCTCGTGGAATACATGCGCGATGGACGCGGCGTTCCACATGATCTTCTTCGGCACGCAGCCGACGTTCACGCAGGTTCCGCCCAGCCGGCCCGCCTCGATCAGGGCCACTCTTGCGCCGTAGGAGGCGGCGCGGTTGGCCATGGCGATGCCGCCGCTGCCGCCGCCGATGACGACGAGGTCGTATTTGCTTTTCATAGGGAGAGGGTTGGGGTGAGGGAGCAAGGATAAGTGCCGGTATAATAAAGCAGTTTTCATGCTGATCCCCACCCAGATCCCTGCGGCGGGGAGCCGTGTACGTACGCCACCGCTTTACGGCTCCGCCGATTCACTGCTGCTCGCCGAGCTCGCGCGGGCGGGCCGGCCGATCGCCGTCTTCACCGCGACCGCCCAGGACGCGCAGCGCCTCCTGGAGGAAATGCCGTACTTCGCTCCCGGCATCCGGGCTCACCTGCTCCCCGACTGGGAGACGCTGCCCTACGACCAGCTGTCGCCGCACCAGGACCTGGTCTCGGAGCGGCTCGCGACGCTTTACCAGCTCATGCAGCGTGCCTTCGACGCCGTCATCGTCCCGGTCACGACGGCGCTCTACCGGCTCGCCCCGGTGGAATACCTCGCTGCGCGATCGTTTGACTTCAAGCAGGGCGCGCGCCTCGCGCCCGACGAGTTGCGCCGCCAGCTGGTCACCGCCGGCTACGCGCATGTCACGCAGGTCGTGGCACCCGGCGAGTACTGCGTGCGCGGCGGCCTGATCGATCTTTTTCCCATGGGCAGCGCGGTTCCCTACCGCATCGAGCTCGACGACGACGTCGTGGAGAGCATCCGCAGCTTCGACGCGGACAGCCAGCGCTCGATCTACAAGGTGAACGAGGTCCGGCTGCTGCCCGCGCGCGAGTTCCCGCTGGACGAGGAAGCCCAGACCACGTTCCGCCGCAGCTTCCGCGAGAAATTCGAGGGCGACCCCTCGCGCAGCCGCGTCTACAAGGACGTCTCGAAGGGCGTGGTTGCCGCCGGAATTGAATACTACCTGCCGCTGTTCTTCGAGAAGACCGCGGTCATCACCGACTATCTGCCGCCGGACACGGTCCTCGCCCTGCAGGCCGGCCTGCAGCCGGCGATCGAGCAGTTCTGGAGCGACACGCACGCGCGCTACGCCGTGCTGCGTGGGGACCGCGATCACCCCGCCCTGCCGCCGCACGAGTTGTTCCTGGCCACGGATCAGTTCTTCGGCGCGATCAAGTCCTACGCGCGGGTTGAGCTGGGGGTAGGTGGAAAGGAGATTGCAGATTCCGTCACTCACCCCTTGCCGTTTCTATCCGTAGAGCGGCGGGCGGACGATCCGCTGCATCGCCTGCGCGCGTTCCGCGAGACCTTCGCGGGGCGCGTGCTCATCCTGGCGGAAAGCCCGGGCCGGCGCGAGACGCTGCTCGAGTTCGTTAGCGACCACGGCCTGAAGCCCGCGCCGGTGAAGGATTTCGCGCACTTCGCCGGCTCTGCCGAGCCGGTCATGCTGGGCGTGGGCCCGTTGCGCGCCGGCTTCACGCTCGCCGGGCCGCCGCTCGCGATCGTCACGGAGAACGAGCTCTACGCGGAGCAGGCGCGGCCGCGCCGCGGGCGCGAGGCCGCGCAACGCGCCTCGCCCGAGGGCATGCTGCGCGATCTCTCCGAGGTGAAGCCCGGCGACCCGGTCGTGCACGAGAGCCACGGCATTGCCCGCTACCTCGGGCTCATGACGCTCGACCTGGGCGAGGGCGTGACCGAGTTTCTCACCCTGGAGTACGCCGGCGGCGACAAGCTCTACGTGCCGGTCTCGAGCCTGCATCTCGTCTCGCGCTACAGCGGCGGGCCGCCGGAGGCGGCGCCGCTGCACCAACTTGGCAGCGGCCAGTGGGAAAAGGCGAAGCGCAAGGCCGCGAAGCAGGTGCGCGACACGGCGGCGGAGCTGCTCGCGCTCTACGCCCGGCGCGCAGCGCGCGAGGGATATGCGTTCCAGGTGAAGGCCCACGACTACGAGGCTTTCGCCGAGGGCTTCCCGTTCGAGGCGACGCCCGACCAGGCGAGCGCGATCAACGCGGTGCTGGACGATCTCAGGAACGGCAAGCCCATGGACCGCCTGATCTGTGGCGACGTCGGCTTCGGCAAGACCGAGGTCGCCCTGCGGGCGGCATACGTTGCCGTCGCCGACGGCAAGCAGGTCGCGGTGCTGGTGCCGACGACGCTGCTCGCCGAGCAGCACCTCACCACCTTCTCCGACCGCTTCGCCGACTGGCCGGTCCGAATCGCGGAGCTCTCGCGCTACCGCACCGGCAAGGAGACGGCCGACGCGCTCGCGGGCCTGGCCGACGGCCGCATCGACATCGCGATCGGCACCCACAAGCTGCTTTCGAGAGACGTGACGTTCAAGCAACTCGGGCTCGTCATCATCGACGAGGAGCATCGTTTCGGCGTGCGCCAGAAGGAGCGGCTCAAAGCCCTGCGCGCGGAAGTGGACGTGCTCACGCTCACGGCAACCCCCATACCGCGCACGCTCGCGATGGCGCTGGAGGGCCTGCGCGATTTCTCGGTGATCGCCACCGCCCCCGAGCGCCGGCTCGCGATCCGGACCTTCGTCGCGCGCCACAGCCGCCCGTTGATCCGCGAGGCGGCGCTGCGGGAGCTCAAGCGCGGCGGGCAGATCTATTTCCTGCACAACGACATTGACACGATCCGCCACGTCGAGGAGTCGCTCGGCAAGCTCCTGCCCGAAGCGCGCATCCGCGTCGCGCACGGGCAGATGCGCGAGCGTGAGCTGGAGCACGTGATGCGCGACTTCTACCAGCAGCGCTTCAACGTGCTGCTCTGCACCACCATCATCGAGACCGGGATCGACGTGCCCTCCGCCAACACCATCATCATCAACCGCGCGGACAAGTTCGGGCTCGCCCAGCTGCATCAGCTGCGCGGTCGCGTCGGCCGCTCGCATCACCAGGCCTACGCCTACCTGCTGCTGCCCGACGAAGGCAACATCACCGCGCAGGCACGGAAGCGCCTGGAGGCCATCCAGATGATGGAGGAACTGGGCTCCGGGTTCTTTCTCGCGATGCACGACCTCGAGATCCGCGGCGCGGGAGAGGTGCTGGGCGAATCGCAGAGCGGCGACATGCAGGAGGTCGGATTCAACCTTTACGTGCGGATGCTCGATGCAGCCGTGCGCTCGCTCAGGAGCGGCCGCGAGCCCGATCTCGCGGCGCCGCTCGCCGTCACCGCCGAGATCAACTTGCACGTCCCGGCGCTGCTGCCGGCGGAATACGTGAGCGACGTGCACGAGCGGCTGGTGCTCTACAAGCGGCTCGCCAACTGCGAGACGCTGGAGGCACTCGACCGGCTGCGCGAGGAGCTGATCGACCGCTTCGGGCTGCCGCCCGAGCCGGCCCGGACGCTCATCGAATGCCACCGCCTGCGCATACTCGGCCAGCCGCTTGGCATCGCGCGCATCGATGCAAGCGAAACGGCGATCCAGCTCCAGTTCATTCCCAAGCCTCCGATCGAGCCGGCGCGGGTGCTGAAACTTGTCCAGCAGAAGACGCACTACCGGCTTGCGGGCCCGGACAAGCTGCGCATCGAGCTGATGCTGCCCGACGTCAAGGCCCGCGTCACCGCCGTGCGCGAGGCGTTCGGCGAGCTGGCGTAGCGGACTGGCGAGTGCGGCGGGGAATATAATGCCCTCCGGCCGCGCCCGCGGCCGGCACGGAGGCATCCCGAAAGTGGCGTTCGAGCGCGCGCGCAGAAAAGTGGTGTCGGCATTCGCCCAGCGCTGCGTCTATCTGTTCGCGGCCCTGCTCCTGCTGCTCGTCCTGGTGCCGTTCCTCGAGGACTCATCCCGGGGCCGGATCGCGCTCAATGCCATCAACATCCTCATCCTGTTCGCGGCGGCAGTCGCGGTGTCGGACTCGCGTACGTGCTTCACCCTCGCCTTGCTGCTGGGCGCGTCCTCGGTCGCCTGCCAGGTCGCGTCGTTTGCGTTCTGGGAGCCGCAGTTGCTCCTGCTCTCGCGCGGCTTCGGGGCCGCGCTCTATTTCCTGACGTTGAGCTATCTCCTCGCCTACGTTCTGCGCCGGGAGGTGCTCACGCTCGACAAGCTCTACGGCGCGGCGTCCGTCTTCATCATGCTCGGCGTGCTGTGGGGCTACTTCTACAGCATCGTGCTCCTGTTCTATCCCGGCTCGCTGGCGGCCGGCGGCACGCCGCTCGAGACGTCGCGGGTGAGCGAGCTCCTCTATTTCAGCTTCACCGTGCTCACCAGCACCGGCTTCGGCGACATCACGCCGGTGCACCCGGTCGCGCGCATGCTGTGCGTGCTGCAGCAGGTCGTCGGGATACTGTTCGTCGCCATCCTCATCGCGCGCCTGGCGGGGACCTATCCGCCCGTGGACCGGCGCTGAGGCGGACGCTCCAGCCATGGCCGTGAAGGGCATGAACCCCTCCGTGCGGCGCGCCGCCGTGCTCGCGACCGAGCTGGTGGTGTTCTTCCTGGTGACGGCGTTCACGAGCTATTTTCTTTCGCACGCCGCGGCGTGGCGGCACGAACAGGACGACAAGCCCCCCGCGCGCTTCCCGGTCATCGCTTTCGAAGGCGATCGCGAGCGGCCGCAGGCGCAAAACTATTTCGTCGTGCCCTGGAGCGAGTGGCAGGCTGCCGTCGAGAAGCGCCCTGCAGCGACCCTTCTGCTGCCCGAGCGCAGCGCGACCATCCCGATGGGCGACGCGGGCGAAGCCTCGTTCACCGCCGCCGACGTTCCTGGATCCGGGCAGGCCCCGACGACCGGCCCGGCACAGGTCGTGGAGCTGAAATGGCGAACAGGCGGCGGGGAGCAACACGCGACCTATCTCGCGCAGGCGGGAAGCATCGAGCCCCGCTACCTGCGCACGCTCGGCACCGATACGTTCCTGACGGGCGCGGCGGTCGGCTTCCTGACCGGGCTGTTCACGGGCCGGGCGCTGCGCCGGCGCTGGCTCGCACGATAGAATTCATCATGCCCCTGATCCGCCCCTTTGCCGGCCTGCGCCCGGCGCCCGGCCGCGCCGCCGAAGTCATCGCGCCTCCTTACGACGTGCTCTCCAGCGTGGAGGCGCGCGCGCGGGCCGCGGGCAAGCCCTGGAGCTTCCTGCACATCTCCAAGCCGGAAATCGATCTCCCGGGCGGAACCGATCCCTATTCGCCCCAGGTCTACGCCAGGGCCGCCGAGAACCTGAGACTCATGGTGAGCAAGGGAATACTCGTCCGCGATCCG
>DATBMB010000193.1:0-27609 GCA_036555035.1 Burkholderiales bacterium
TCCTACGGCGTTGCCGAAGTTCCCTTCCCGGGCTGGGCCTCGACCACCAATCCCACGGCCGGCGGCGGCGGCACGGTGGGATTGCGGCCGGTGGCGTTCCAGGTCGAGGGGCAGATCGTGGAAGGCGTCGACTTCGGCAACGTGCGGATCGCCGACTTCGACCTGGGCGCGGACTTCGACGTCAACGAGGGCGAGGCGGTCCAGTTCGCGCCGGTCGTCACGGCGCTGCCGGACGCCGTCCTGACCTACCTCTGGGAGGTGGAAACGGACAACGGCCAGGTGATCGCCGACGGCACCGAGGCGTCATTCGGCTTCGTGCCGCTCGACAACGGCATCTACACGGTCAGGCTGACGGTGACCGACACCTTCCGCAGCCTGACCGCGCACCCCGACGCGGTAATGGTCACCGCGCACAACGTCGCGCCCGCGGTGGACGCCGGAATGGATCGCGCGACCATCGAAGGCCAGATGGTCGAGCTGTCCGGCGCCCTGTTCACCGATCCGGGCGCCCTCGATACCCATGCCGTGACGATCCTCTGGGGCGATTCGACCTCGAGCGCCGGCACGATCATGGCGCTGGCCGGCGGCGGCTTCGCGATCGCAGGCAGCCACGTCTACGCGGATGACGGGAATTACGTCGTGACCGTCCGCGTCACGGACGACGACGGCGGCGCGGGAGAGGACACGCTCGCGATCACCGTCGACAACGCGGCGCCGGTGGTGGACGCGGGGCTGGACCGGCTCACGACCGAGGGCGCAATCGTCGAGCTCACGGTGCCGGGGTCCGCCGCGGTGGCGTTTACCGACGCCGGCACCGCGGACACTCATGCCGTCACTGTCGACTGGGGCGACGGCACCGGGCTCCAGAACGGCAGCGCCGGCGAGATTCCGTTCGGCCCGCCGGGATCGATCACCGGCATGGCGGGATTCGCCCTGGGGAGCCACGTCTACGCGGACAACGGCGTCTACACCGTGACCGTCACCGTGAGCGACGACGAGGGCGCCTCGCACTCGGATTCGTTCCTGGTCACGGTCGAGAACGTTGCACCCGAGATCTTGGCGAGCGGCCCGCGCAGCGGCGTCGAAGGCCAGGTGTTTGCGCTCACGGGTATCGAGTTCCGCGACCTCGGAACGAGCGACACCCACACGGGCACCGTGAGCTGGGGCGACGGCACGGCGATCGAGTCGCTGGTGATCGAGGAGGTGCCGTTCGGACCGCCCGGGGCGGCTACGGGCCTGATCGGCACGCTGCACGGCAGCCACGTCTATGCCGACGACGGGGACTACGAGGTCACCTTCACGCTGACCGACGACGACGGCGCGGTGGCAACGCAGGTGCTCATCCTGTCGGTACTCATCAACAACGCAGACCCGGTGGTCGACGCCGGCGCGGGCGGTGTGATCCTCGAGGGCGAGACGTTCAGCCTGAGCGGCGCCACCTTCACCGATCCGGGCACGGCCGACACCCATACGGCGAGCGTCGATTGGGGCGAGGGCAGCACGAGCGGCGGCATCGTGACCGAGTCGCCGTTCGGACCGCCGGGAAGCGTCGCGGGCATGGGCGGCACGGTCGCCGCGAGCCACGCCTACCTCGACAATGGCGTGTTCCAGGCGGGGCTGACGGTTACCGACGACGACGGCGGCACGGGCACGGACGGCGCGCAGGTCACGGTGCTCAACGTCGCGCCGACGGTCAGCGCCGGCGCCGATCAGTTCGTGGAGGAGGGCAGCTTCGCCACGATCGTCGCGAGCTTCGCCGATCCGGGCCTGCTCGACACGCACACTGCGATCATCAACTGGGGTGACGGCGCGATGAGCCCCGGGGTCATCGATCCCTTGACGCGCACCGTGACCGGCAGCCATCTCTACGGCGCCCGCGGCGCCTACCTGGCCGAGATCGTCGTGACCGACGACGACGGCGGGGCGGGCACCGACGCGCTGATCGTGACGGTCGGCAATGCGCCCCCGGTCGTGACCGCGGGCGGGGCGACGCTCGCGCAGGAAGGCGTGTCCTTCGCGCTGCCGCACACCTTCTTCACGGACAACAGCGCGGTGGACACGCACACCGCGACCGTGGACTTCGGCGACGGCACCGTCGTGGCGGGTGCAATAGACGCGGGCACCGGCGTGGTGAGCGCCTCGCACGTGTACGGCGACAACGGCGTGTTCGAGATCCTCGTCACCGTCACCGACAGCGAAGGCGCCTCCGGCACCGGGACCTGGCTCGTCACCGTCGAGAACGTCGCTCCGCTGGCGCTGGGCGACGCCTACTTCGTCGACGAGGACGAGATGCTGCAGGTGGCGGCGCCGGGCGTGCTGGGGAACGATACCGACGTGCCGGCCGACACGCTGCACGCAATGCTCGTCGCCGGGCCGGAGCATGGCACCCTCATCCTGAACGCCGACGGCTCGTTCTCCTATCAGCCGCACGCCAACTTCAACGGTGAGGACGGCTTCAGCTACCAGGCCGCGGACGAGGACGGCGGCATCTCGACCGTTGCGCTGGTCCAGCTCACCGTTGCGCCAGTAAACGACCCGCCGCAGGCGGTTCCCGATACCAACGCGACCGACCCCGTGGTCGAGGCGGGCGTTGCGCCGGGGGATCCCGTCGCCACCGGCAATGTCCTCGCCAACGATGTCGACCCGGACACAGGAGACAGCCTCACCGTCACCGCGATCAACGGCAATACGGACGCCTTCGACGACCCGGTGCTCGGCGTCTACGGCACTCTCTTCCTGACCCCGGAGGGCAACTGGTTCTACACGCTGAACAACGCCGACCCCGATACCGACGCGCTCGCGCGGGACGCTACGGCGATGGACGTGTTCGGCTACACGGCGCAGGACGCGGCCGGCGCGAGCTCCTCGAGCACGCTCGCGATCTTCATCACCGGAGCCAACGACGCGCCGGTGTCAGTGGCGGACGCTTACGTGCTGAACGAGGACACGCCGCTCGCGGTCACCGGGCCGGGCGTGCTGGAAAACGACGAGGACGTCGACGGCGACGCGCTCAACGCGATCCTGCTGATCGGCCCGGCGCACGGCTCGTTGACGCTCCAGGCCGACGGGTCGTTCAGCTACGTCCCGGATGTCAACTTCTCCGGCAGCGACAGTTTCGTCTACAAGGCGAACGACGGGCTGGCCGATTCGGCGGCGGCGCTGGTGACGCTCACGGTGAACTCCGTCAACGACGCGCCGGTCGCCGACGACGATGCCTACGGCGTGGAAGAAGACGCCGTGCTCACGGTGGGCGCGGCGCTCGGCGTGCTGAACGGGGACGCCGATCCCAACGATACGCCGCCGAACAGCCTCCTCGCGACTCTGGTGGACGATGTCGATCATGGGATCCTGGTCCTCAATGCCGACGGCAGCTTCGTTTATGCGCCGGCCGCGAACTTCAACGGCGTTGACAGCTTCACCTACCGGGTCTCCGATGACGGCGGCATCGCCAACGGCGGGCAGGACACCGGGAACGCCGCGACCGTGACGATCGCGGTTGCGCCCGTTCCGGACGCGCCGGTGCTTAACGCCATTGCCGATCAGACGGTGAGCGAGGGTGAGACGCTCGCCTTCACCGTGACGGCGGTCGACCCCGACCTGCCCGCCGACGCGCTCACTTTCAGCCTGACCGCGGGGCCCGCAAACGCGACGATCGACCCGCTTACCGGCGCGTTCAGCTTCTCGCCGGTCGAGCAGCAGGGGCCGGGCAATCACTCCTTCACGGTGCTCGTGACCGACGCATTCGGCCTGAGCGACACCACGAGCTTCAACGTGACGGTGCTCGAGGATCACATCATCGACGCCGGGACCCAGGCGGGCGATGGGGAAGCGGACGCCTTCGTGCTGTTCCGCGACGGCGACGATCTCAAGGTATCCCTGAACGGGACGGTGGTGTTCAGCCGCGCGTTCGCGGGGCTGCCGATGCTCGAGGTGCACGGCTCCGGTGACGACGATACGCTTACGATCGACTTCTCCGGCGGCGACCCGGTCCCGACGGCCGGGATCGCCTTCGACGGCGGCGGGCCGGGCGATGACGACACGTTGAGCCTGACGGGCGGCGCGGTCGGCTCGCTGATCTACACCGCCACCGGGCCCGGATCGGGCACGGTGAGCGTGGACGGCGATGTCATCTCCTACGTCAATCTCGAGCCGATCCACGACGACCTGGTGGTCGCCGATCGGGTGTTTGCGTTCGGTGACGGGCCGGACACCGTGACGGTCGCGATCGGGCCCGATCGCACCACGGTGGCGAGCCCCGCAGCCGAGACCGTCGACTTCGCGAACCCGGGCGCGGACGGCACGGTGACGATCCTCACGGGCGGCGGCGACGACACCATCGTCGTGACCGGCACGCCCGGCTACGTGCTGCGGGTCGACGCCGGCGGGGGCAGCAACACCGTGGTGAGCGAGGCCCCGATCACGGGTCTCATCACCGGCACCGACGGCAACGACACGATCGACGTGGGCCAGTCGGGCGGCACCGTGACGTTCAACGTGAACGGCGCGGTGAGCAGCCTGACCGGCGCGTCCGCGATCGAGGTCAACGCACTCGGCGGTCATGACATGGTCACGCTGCATGACCTGACGGTGCCGGTGACGGTGGACGCCGGGCCCGGCAACGACGTGGTGAACGGTGCTGCCGTGATCGCGGCCGACCTGCTGATCCTGGGCGGCTCCGGCGACGATGATCTCACCGGAGGCTCGGGGGACGACTGGATCGAAGGCGGCCCGGGCAACGACTTCCTGCGCGGCGGCCCGGGCGACGATGTGCTCATCGGCGGCGAGGGCAACGACAAGCTCGCCGGCGGCGCGGGCGCGGATATCCTCGACGGCGGCGGTGGAAACGATACGGCGGTGGTCGAGCGGATCGAGCCGATCGCCTATTGGAGCCTGAACGAGACCGGCGGCTCCACGGTGAGGGACACGGCGGGAACGGCCCAGAACGGCAAGTTCTTCGGACCGGACCCCGATCTCGACGACGCCGGCCCGCCTGCGTCGGCTGCGCCGTTCGGCGCGCAGACGGGCGCCGACTTCCATGACACGACGCGGGAGTACATCGCGGTCGCGCACCACGCGCAGTTCGAAGTCGCCCAGGGCACGATCCAGCTCTGGTTCCGGACCGACGACGCCGGCGAGAAGCAGACGCTGTTCGCCAAGGACCGCAACGGCAACGGCGCAGGCCAGCTCGCCATCTGGATCGACAACCGCGACCTGAAGGTGAAGCTGGAGACCGGAAGCAGCACGCGCACGATCGACACCAACGGCACGGCCTTCAACAACCCGGTCAGCTCGGACCGGTGGTACCAGCTCACCTTTACCTTCGGCCCGGCGGGCATGAAGCTTTATCTCGACGGCGTGCTGGTCGGCTCGAACAGCTATACCGGCGGGCTCACGGCCAACCGGCAGCCGATCGTGATCGGCGGCAGCAACGGCACGAACACGAACGACAGCGGCGACCTGTCGCGGCTCCGGATCACCGATTCGTTCGACGGGCGCATCGATGAAGTGGCCTTCTACGGCGCCGCGCTCACCGTCGAGCAGATCGCGCAGACCAGGCAGCGCAGCGCAATGGGCGTCATCCGGCCGGAAGATCTCGGCACGATCGACGGGACCGACACGCTGATCGGCATCGAGCAGGTCGCGTTCAGCGACGGCAGGGTGGTCAGCCTGCCGTCGGGCTCGAGCAGCATCCTGTTGACGGCGGCGGGCGGCACCGGCGGGACGGCGGCGGGCGGCTGGATCTCGACCCCGGCCTATGGCAACGGCAACTGGGAGGCGCTGGCGCGCCGCCTGGCCGAGAACATCCAGGACAAGATCGATGCCCTGTTCGATCACTGGGACGACGGGCGTTTCGGCATCCTGCGGCAGCTCGGGGCGCAGCTCGCCCTCTTCTCCGTGGAGGGCGTGTCGCTCGGCCACGGCGGCAATGGCGATCGGCCGGCACCCGCTGGCGGGAGCCTCGGCGATTGCGGAGACTGGGTCGTCATTGCCAAGGAGAAGAGCAAGGATCCGGCGCCTTCCGCCAAGGCGAAAGGGCACAAGGCTTCCCACGACTCGCGGGAGGCGCCGAAGCAAAGCTCGATCGACTGGAACGACTCCTTCAAGGGCCTCGCGTCCCCGATCCTGGCCGGCGGCCGGCCGGGATCGAGCCGTGGCGGCGCCTCCAACCTTTCCGATTTTGATTCCTCCAGGAAACTCCGGAATCACGCCGACCGTTAGCCGCTCCGGCGGCGCCTTTGTTCCTGTGCCCGCAGCGAGCAGCGGTAGTAACATATTGATTTGTTTGCTGCCTCGGCCTCATGAGCACCGTCAAATCGGAAATTCACGACCTTCGCAGCCATCTCCATGTGGCGGATCTCGCCTCGCGGCGGGCGCTCGAACAGGCGTGGAAGCAGTTTGCGCAGGCGCAGACCCCTGAGGAGTTCTGCGGCAGCTGGCTCGTCATCCAGTGCCACACGCTCGGCGGTGTGTCCGACGGCGTGGTCGTGCTCCAGAAGCCGGGCACCCAGGCCTTCGCGCCGGTCGCCTTCTTCCCGGAAAACCCGCGCAACCGCCTCCAGCTCTCGGAAGTGAGCGAGCGCGCCCTGAAGGAAGGGCGGGGCGTCGTCCAGCCGCAGGAGCCGCCCGCGGACCCCGAGGCGCGCGGCCCGCGCTACCAGCTTGCCTACCCCGTGCGCCTGGACGGTGAGGTACGCGGGGTCATCGGCGTGGACATCGACTGGCGGCCGGAGCCCCAGCTGCAGGCAGCCCTGCGCGACCTGCAATGGGGATCGGGCTGGCTGGAGGTGGTGCTGCGCCGGACTGCCGATCCCGCGGAGGCGGTGACGCTGCGGCTGAAACTCGCGCTCGGCCTCATCGCCACGCTGCTGGAGCATCCCGGGCTGGATGAGGCCGCCAGCGCGTTCACGACCGAGCTTGCGACACGGCTGGGGTGCGACCGCGCCGCGCTCGGCGTCGTGAAAGGCCGCCGCGTCAGGATCCGCGCGGTCTCGCACTCGGCGCAGTTCGAGCGGCGCGCCAATCTCCTGCGCGCGGTTGCCGCGGCGATGGAGGAGGCGATCGACCAGGGCGAAACCGTGGTCTTTCCCCCCGAGCGCGAAAATCTCCCGGTAGTCTCCCACGCGCACCAGGTCCTGCTGCGGGAGTCCGAGGGCGGAAGCGCCGCGACGCTCCCGCTCACGAGCGGGGGCCGCGTGGTCGGGGCGCTCACCCTCGAGCGGGCGCCGGGCCGCCGGTTCGACGTGCCCGCGCTGGAGGTGGGCGAAGCGGTCGCCGCCCTCGCCGGGCCGATCGTCGAGCTCAAGGTCCGCGGCGAGGCGAACCTGGCGCAGCGGGTCGCCGATTCAGCCCGCGGCCTCTGGCAACGGCTGTTCGGCCCGAAGCACGCTCCGTTCAAGCTCATCGCCGCCGGTGTCGCCGCCCTCGCGGTGTTTCTCGCCTTTGCGACGGGCGCCTTCCGCATCTCCGCCGCCTCGACGGTGGAGGGCGTGGTGCAGCGCGCGATCACCGCCCCCTTCAACGGTTACGTGAAGGAGGCGGGGCTGCGGGCCGGGGACACGGTGAAGGCGGGACAGCTCATCGGGCGCTTCGACGACCGCGACTTGAGGCTCGAGCGGGCCAAGCTCGGGAGCCAGCGCGAGCAGCACGTGAGACAGCAGCGCGAGGCGCTGGCGAAGCACGACCGCGCGCAGGCCGAGATCGTGGGCGCGCAGCTCGCGCAGAGCGAGGCGCAGCTCGCGCTCGTGGAGGAGCAGCTGGCGCGGGTCGAGATGGTGGCGCCCTTCGACGGGGTGATCGTGAGCGGGGATCTCTCGCAGAGCCTGGGATCGCCGGTGGAGCGGGGCCAGGTGCTGTTCGAGATCGCGCCGCTCGACGGCTACCGCATCGCGCTGCGGGTGGACGAGCGCGACATCGCGCACGTCGCGCTCGCGCAGCGCGGGGAGCTCGCGGTCGCCTCCATGCCCGGCGAGCGGTTTCCCTTTGCGGTCACCAAGATCACCTCCGTCAACACCGCAAAGGAAGGGGTCAACGCCTTCCGGGTCGAGGCCGCCCTGGAGCGGCACGACCCGCGCCTGCGGCCGGGAATGGAGGGCGTGGGCAAGATCCACGTGGACGAGCGCCGGCTGGTGTGGATCTGGACGCGCACCCTGACCGACTGGATGCGCCTGTGGCTCTGGTCGTGGCTGCCCTGACCTGACCCTCCGGGGAGGAGATCCCGCGCGTGTCGACCGACCTGCACAGCACGTCCTGGTACCGCGTGGCGGAGTTGAAGCCGCGCCTGCGCAGCCACGTGCGCATACACCGGCACCACTACCGCGGGGAGCTCTGGTATGTGCTGGAGGACCGGGTATCGCGCCGCATGCACCGCTTCAACGCGGTGTCGCATTACGTGATCGGCCTGATGGACGGGCGGCGCACTGTGCAGGAGATCTGGGACAGCGCGACGACGAAGTTCGGGGACGACGCTCCCACCCAGGACGAGATGATCCGGCTCCTCGGTCAGCTGCACGCCGCGGAGGTGCTCCAGTCGGAGGTGACGCCGGACGTCGCCGAGCTGCTGCGGCGCGCGCAGCGCGGCAAGCGCAGGGTCTGGCTCCAGTACCTGCTGTCACCGCTCTCCATCCGCATCCCCCTGTTCGACCCCGACCGGATGCTCGAGCGCTTCCTGCCGTGGTACCGGCCGCTCTTCGGCTGGACGGGCGCGATCCTGTGGTGCGGGGTCGTGGGCCTCGCGCTGTTCACGGCAACGGCGCACTGGGCGGAGCTGACCGAGAACGTGACCGACCGCGTGCTCGCGCCGCAGAACCTGCTGCTCATGTGGCTCACCTTCCCGGCGCTGAAGCTCCTGCACGAATTCGGGCACGCCTGCGCGACCAAGGTCTGGGGCGGCGAGGTCCACGAGATGGGGATCATGATCCTGGTGCTGATGCCCATCCCCTACGTGGAGGCGAGCGCCGCGTCGGCGTTCCGGGACACCCACCGGCGGGTCGTGGTCGGCGCGGCGGGAATGATCGTCGAGGTGTTCGTCGCGTCGCTCGCTCTTTTCCTCTGGCTCGAGGCCGAGCCCGGCATCGCGCGGGCGATCCTGTTCGACGTCATGCTGATCGCCGGCATCTCCACGGTGCTGTTCAACGCCAATCCCCTGCTGCGTTTCGACGGCTACTACATGCTCGCCGACCTGACGCAGATCCCCAACCTGCGGGCGCGCGCGAACCAGTACCTGGGCTACCTGGCCGAAACGCGCCTGTTCGGGGTGCAGCTGCCCGAGTTCGAGGCGAGCCGTGGCGAGCGCCGCTGGTTCGTCTTTTTTGCCATCGGCTCCTTTGTCTATCGCACGTTCCTGATGATCGCCATCGCGATCTTCGTCGCAGCCGAGTACCTGGTGATCGGCGTGGTTCTCGCGCTGTGGGTGGCGGTCACCTCCTTTGTCGTGCCGCTCGCGAAGGGCATCGGCTACCTGGCGGTGCACCCGAAGCTGCGCCGCCACCGCGTGCGCGCACTCTCCGTGATGGGCACGATCGCCGGCGCGGCTGCAGCGCTGGTGTTCCTTGCGCCCTTTCCGCTCTGGACCAGGGCCGAAGGCGTGATCTGGGTCCCGGAGGACGCGCACGTTCGCACCGGCGCCGACGGCTTCATTCGAAAGGTCTCGGTGGAGGGGGGTGCGCGGGTGCGCAAGGGCAGCCCGCTGGTGGTGGCGGAAGACCTCGTGCTGGTGACGCGCGTCCGGGTGCTGGAGGCGCAGCTGCGGCTGCTCGAGGCGCGGGCTCAGGCGGAGCTGCGGGTGGACCGGGTGCGGTGGGAGCTCACCCGCGAGGCGATGCGCTCCACGCAGGCGGAGCTCGCGCACGCACGCCAGCTCGCGGCGGAGCTGACGGTCAGGAGCCCTGCGACCGGCATCTTCGTGCCGGCGGTGGCGACGCAGGACCTGCCCGAGCGCTTCGTGCGCAAGGGCCAGAGCATCGGCTACGTGGTGCCGGAGACCGCGGTGATGGCGCTGGTGGTGGTCTCGCATGACGACGTGGACCTCGTGCGGACGCGCACCGAGCGCGTCCGGGTCAAGCTCGCCGGGCGCCTCTACGACACCTACGAGGCGTCAATCCGGCGCGAGGTGCCTGCGGCGACCGACCGCCTTCCGAATCTCGCGATCTCCAGCGCCGGCGGCGGACCGGTGGCACTCGACCCGGGCGGGGACCCGCGGGATCCCAGGGCGCTCGGCACCTGGTTCCTGTTCGAGCTCGACCTGCCGGCGGCCCGGGCGGCCGTGCTGGGCGAACACGTGTACGTGCGCTTCGAGCACGGCTGGGAGCCGCTCGCCGCGCGCCTCTACCGCAGCGTGCGCCAGCTCTTCATGAAGCAGTTCACCGTCTGATGGCCGTGGCCGCGTCCACTCTCGCCGGCGCGCCGTACCCGGAGCGCGACGAGCCGCGACCGGGCAAGCTCGACCGGCTCCTCAACGCGCTGCGCTATTACACCGGCGGCGCGGGAGCGGGCGGGGACCGCCTGGCCGGCATTGTCGAGGCGACTCGTGCAGCCGCTGCGGGCATGAACTCGTGGTCCGACCAGCAGCTGCGCGCGCGCGCCGTGGAGCTCCGGCCGAGGCTCAAGCTCGCCGGGCATGCCGACCCGGCGCTTGCCGCTTCGGCATTCGCACTGGTGCGGGAGGTCGCCTCGCGCACCCTCGGGCTGCGCCACTTCGACGTGCAGCTCGCCGGCGGCTGGGCGCTGCTGAACGGCATGATCGCGGAGATGGAGACCGGAGAGGGCAAGACGCTCACGGCGACGCTGGCGGCGGCGACCGCGGCGCTCGGCGGGCGCGCGGTGCACGTCATCACGGTCAACGATTACCTCGCGGCGCGCGACGCGGAGTGGATGCGCCCGCTCTACGAGGCGCTCGGGCTCTCCGTCGGCTGCGTGAGAAGCGGCATGGATCCCGGCGCGCGCCGCGCCGCCTACGGCTGCGACGTCGCCTATTGCAGCAACAAGGAGATCGCCTTCGACTACCTGCGCGACCGCATGGTGCTGGGCGGCCGTCCGCGCGCCCTCGCCATGCGCCTCGAGGCGCTCACCGGAGCCGGCGTGCGCCAGAAGCTGCTGCTGCGGGGACTGCAGTTCGCGATCGTCGACGAGGCCGACAGCGTGCTGGTGGACGAGGCGCGGACGCCGCTCATCCTGTCGGCGGAATCCGACTGCAGCCAGGAGGAGGCCATCCACCGCCAGGCACTTGAGCTGGCGCGGCAGCTGGCAGACGCGGACTACCAGGTCCGGGAGGACGGCGTGGAGCTGACCGAGGGCGGCAGCCGCAGGCTCGAGAAGCTCGCCCGCCCGCTGGCCGGGGTGTGGAGAGGGCCGCGCCGGCGCGAGCAGCTGGTGCGCCAGGCGCTCACTGCCCTGCACACGTTCAAGCGCGACAGGCACTACCTCGTGCGCGAGGGCAAGGTCGTCATCATCGACGAGTTCACCGGCCGCCTGATGCCGGACCGCTCCTGGGAGCAGGGCTTGCACCAGCTGATCGAGATCAAGGAGGACTGCGCCGTGACGGGCCGGCGCGAGACGCTTGCGCGGATCTCCTACCAGCGCTTCTTCCGGCGCTACGTGCACCTGGCGGGAATGACCGGGACGGCAGCCGAGGTGGCCGCCGAGCTGTGGGCGGTCTACGGCCTGCGCGTGGCGCGCATCCCCACGCACCGGCCGATGCAGCGGCTGCGCCACCCGGACCGAATTCATGGCCGGTCCGATGCGAGGTGGCGGTCGGTCGTGGAGAGCATCGAGGGGCACCGGCGGGCAGGTCGTCCGGTCCTCGTCGGCACCCGCTCGGTGGAAGCCTCGGAGCATCTTGCCGCGCTGCTCGACGCCGCACGGGTGCCCTACCGCCTGCTCAACGCGCGTCAGGACCGGGACGAGGCGGAGATCATCGCGCGCGCCGGCGAGCCGGGCTGCGTCACGGTGGCGACCAACATGGCGGGGCGGGGAACCGACATCAAGCTGGCGCCGGGCGTGGCGGGAAAGGGCGGCCTGCACGTGATCGCGACCGAACTCCACGATTCCGGGCGCATCGACCGGCAGCTCTTCGGCCGGTGCGGGCGCCAGGGTGATCCCGGCAGCTGCGAGGCGATACTCGCGATCGAGGACGACCTGGTGGAATCCTTCTTCGCGCTGGCCGCCGACCGCCTGGGCGGCCGGGACCGGATAGCGCAGCGCCTGGGCCGGATCGCATTCCGCGTGGCCCAATGGCGCGCCGAACGGATCCATTCCCGGGCGCGGCGCGACCTGCTCGACCTGGACGACTACCTGGGCGACGTGCTGGCATTCGCCGGGCGCGGGGAGTAGCCGCGGGGCGCGGCGGAGCGTGAATTCTGGTGTAGCAGCACCCGGGGCAGCCGTGATCTAATGGCGGCCCGAGCGGTTTTTTTCAACAACTTGGTCAGGAGACAGCGATGGCGCAAAACAAAGCCGCGGAAGCGGCGGCGGAGGCACGCAGCACGGAGGGCATGCGCATCAAGTGGGACGATGCCAACATGAAGAGCTCCTACGCGAACGTGTGCAACGTCACCAGCACGCGCGAGGAGGTGGTGATGCTCTTCGGCGTCAACCAGGCCTGGAACCGCGGCCAGAAGGAAGTGACGATACAGTTGACCGACCGCATCATCGTCAGCCCCTATGCTGCGAAGCGCCTGATGATGCTGCTCGACGGCGTGGTGAAGGAATACGAGAAAAGGTTCGGTGTCCTGAACGTCGAAGGACCCACGCCGCAGCGGTAGCGCTCATGCGCCGCGCACGCCGCCATCGGGGCGGCGCCGGCGCCGTCAGTTGAACGTCACCTTGCAGCGCACGCCGGCGGGAAGCTCCTTCCGGCGGTTCGGCAGCTCGAGGCGCACGCCGAAGGTGCCGCTCGCCGCGTCCACTACCCGGTCGACGATCGTCACCACGGTGTCGTAGCGCCCGCCGACCGGCGCTTCCGGCATGACCGTCGCGTGCTGCCCGGGCCTGACCTTGCCGTACTGGCTCACCGGCAGTATGACCTCCACGTGCAGGGGATCGATCTCGGCGAGCTTCAGGATCGGGTCCTTGAAGGTGATCGCGCCGAACTCGCCCGGCTTCAGCAGCACCTCGACCACGACGCCCGAGAACGGGCTGCGGATCGTCCGCATCGCCAGTACTTCGGCAGCGCGCTTGGCTTCGTGGTACGCAATCTTCTGGTTCTCCATGGCGCGCCGCAGCTCCTCGAGGGCGAGCTTGTGCTCGGCCTCCGCCTCGTCGCGCGCATTGACCGAGACGAAATTCTGCTTGACCAGCTCTTCGGCGCGGTTCAGTTTTTTCTGGTTGATGTCCACCCGCGCCCTTGCGGCCCTGATCTCCCCCACCGCCTGTGCGCGCGATTGTGCCAGCGCCAGCGCAGCCCGCTCGGGACCGGACTCGAGCGTCACGAGGATCTGGCCCTTGGTCACGGAGTCCCCGCGCTTGACCCGCACCGACTCGATCATCGCTTCCACCGGGCTGCGGATCTCGATCGCCTGGCGCGCCTCGATCATGCAGTCGTAATCGGCGGCGGTCGCGTGCGGTGAAGGAGGGAGCCAAGCGATCGCTCCGGCCAGGATGAGAGGCCACCGGATGATCGGGGACGGGGTGGATCTCACGGGTTCGACAGCCGCACCCGCTTGCCCAGATGCGCGCAATCCGCGTCGGTCTTCAGGCCGGCGGCGCGGATGCCGTGCCCGGCGAGCTCTTCGTCGCGCTCCTGGGTGTCGCCGGTGACGCCGACCGCGCCGATGACCTCGCCGCGGGCGTCGCGGATCAGCATGCCGCCGCCCTCGGGAAAGATCCTGCCGCCCGACGCATTGATCAGATAGTTCATGAAGAGCGGCCGCTCCTCGGTGCGCACGCGCACCAGGCTCGAGGAGCGCCCGAGCGCGAGCGCCGCATAGGCCTTACCCAGCGCCATCTCGAAGCGCATCATCGCGGAGCCGTCCTCCTTCTTGAACGCCTTGACGTGCGCGCCGGGATCGGTGACGGCGACGCTCAACGGCCGGCAATCGAGCTCGCGCCCCCGCGCGAGGATGGCGTCGATGATGCGCTCGCACTGCTGCAGCGTCACTTCGGGCATGAGCGTTCCGGGCAACTTTCCTGAAGGCGGCCCTGAATGATAAATCGTGGCCTGCCAAATTCAAACATGTGAAAATGCCGGTGCAGGCAGGACGCGATGGGGCAGGTGAGCCCCGGGACCCCACTGCCGAACGAGGAGGAGGAAACCCATGTTCCGCACCCCCGCACCAAGCATCGCAATCGTCGCTCTGCTGTCAGGAATGGTCCTGGCGGCCGCCGCCCCGCGCGAGGCGCGGGCGGCCGAAGCCTACCCGGTGAGGCCGGTACGGCTGCTGGTCGGCTTCGCGCCGGGCGGTGCCAACGACCTCGTCGCGCGTGCGGTGGCGACGCGGCTCGCCCCCCGGGTCGGCCAGCAGGTGATCGTGGAGAACCGGGCGGGTGCCGGCGGCAACATCGCCACCGAGCTCGCGGCGCGCGCCGCGCCCGACGGCTACACGATGCTGCTCGCCTCCGTCGCTTCGTTCGCGATGAGCCCGGCCCTCCTCGGCAAGGTGCCCTTCGACCCGGTGAACGACTTCGAGCCGGTCACCCGGGCCGTGCTGGTCACGGCGCTGCTTTCGGTGCATCCGACCACGCCCGCGCGCACGCTCAAGCAGTTTGTGGCGCTCGCGAGGAAGCTCCCGGGCGAGATCAATTACTCCTCGCCGGGCACCGGCAGCATCGCGCACCTGGCGTTCGAGCGGTTCTGGCGCGCCGCGGGCATCCGGGTGAACCACGTGCCGTACAAGGGCGGGAACCCGGCGGTGACGGACACGATCGCCGGGCACGTCGAAAGCACCGTCGGACTCATCTCGACGCAGACCCCCCACGTGCGGGCGGGGCGGCTGCGCGCGCTCGCCGTGAGCAGCGCGAAGCGCTCGGCGGCATTGCCCGACGTGCCGACCATTGCCGAGTCCGGCTATCCCGGCTTCGAGTCGAGCGGCTGGCTCGGCTTCGCGTTTCCGGCACGGACGCCGAAAGCCATCGTGGATCGCATGCACAAGGAAGTGGTCGCGGTTCTCAACCTGCAGGAAGTGAGTTCGCAGCTGGTGGATCTCGGCCTCGATCCCGAGCCGAGCAGCCCGGCGGAATTCCACGCGCTGATCAAGGCCGATCACGCCAAGTGGGACCAGGTGGTCCGGGAAGCGGGGCTGCGCCAGAAGTGAGCAGCAGCGTCCGCATCGCCTGCCTGCAGCTCAATTCGGGGAACGATTTCGCCGCCAATCTGGAATCGCTCGCGGCTATGGCCCGCGCGGCAGCCGCGGGCGGCGCGCGGTTCATTCTGTCGCCCGAGTATGCGCTGATGATGGACGGCAGCGGCCGCACCATGCGCGAGCGCGCTTTCGATGCCCATGGGGAGCCGGCGCTGTCGGCGCTGGCGGCGCTTTCGCGCGAGCTCGGCGTGTGGCACCTCGTCGGGTCGCTCACGCTCATGAGCGATGACGGCCGCATGCTCAACCGCTCGCTTCTCATCTCGGACCGGGGCGAGGTCACCGCCGCCTACGACAAGATCCACATGTTCGACGCCACCCTGCCGAGCGGCACCGTGATCCGCGAATCGAGCGCCTACCGGCCGGGGGAGCGGGCGGTGCTTGCCGCCACGCCCTGGGGTGCGCTTGGCATGACGGTATGCTACGACCTGCGGTTCCCCCACCTCTACCGGGCGCTCGCCCAGCGCGGGGCCGTGATGCTGGCGGTTCCGTCCTCCTTCCAGCGCGAGACCGGTGCCGCCCACTGGCACACGCTGCTGCGCGCCCGCGCGATCGAGAATGCGTGCTTCGTCATCGCTCCGGCCATGTGCGGCGACCATCCCGGCAGGCGCATGACCTACGGCCACACGCTGGTGGTGGATCCCTGGGGCGAGGTGATCGCCGAGGGAGGTGAGGAGCCCGCGGTGGTCTACGCCGATCTCGATCTCGCCCGGGTGGAGACGGTGCGCTTGCTGCTGCCTTCGCTTGCACACGACCGGCCGTTCGCGCCGCCGGCGGCGTGAGGCCGCTGCTATAATCCACGCGACCACGGCCGCGGCTCGCGGCCGACATTCAAGGGAGGACTCCATGGGCTACTCACTGCAGGATTTCACCCGTGACACGCGCGAGATACTGAAGGCCGGCTCGAGCCGCGCCCAGGTCGAGAGGATCAAGGCGAAAATGGAGCAGCTCCTGGTCGACCCGGGCTTCGTCAAGCAGTACTTCGGCAACGACCAGGAGCCGGGATTGAAGCGGATCCATATCGACCCGACCGGCTTCGAGATCATGACCTACCGCTATGACGATGCGCGCAAGTCCAATCCCCACGACCACGGCGACTCCTGGGCGATTTACGGACAGGTGGCGGAGTACACCGAGATGACGCTGTGGGAGCGCACGGACGACGGCTCCGACCCCGATTTCGCGAAGCTGAAGCCGGGCAAGCCCTACCGCCTCACTCCGGGCAAGGCGGGCGTCTACTACGGGCGCGAGCTGCACTCGACGGCGACCCCGGTCAATACCCGCTACCTGCGCATCACCGGCACCGACCTCGAGACGATCGAGCGCCTGCGGATCGACGCCGCCACCGGCAAGATCAACCGCATCTACGGCCGGCAGACCGGGGCCCCCGCGAAAGTGGTCTAGGGCGGCGGCGCACCGGCAATGCGCATCCTTCTCAGCAACGATGACGGCTACTTCGCGCCGGGCATCACGCTGCTCGCGGAGATGCTCTCGCCGCTGGCGGAGATCACCGTGGTGGCGCCGGAGCGCGACCGCAGCGGTGCCAGCAACTCGCTCACGCTCGACCGGCCGCTGACCGTGCGCCGGGCCCAGGGCCGGGTCCATTACGTCAACGGCACGCCCACCGATTGCGTCCATCTCGCGGTGACCGGGCTGCTGAAGCAGCTCCCGGACATCGTCATCTCCGGCATCAATCACGGGGCCAACATGGGCGACGACACCATCTATTCGGGCACCGTCGCCGCAGCGACCGAGGGCTTCGTGCTCGGCATCCCGTCGATCGCGATCTCGCTGGTGACCGAGGCCGCGGGCCATTTCCGCACCGCCGGGCGCGTCGCGATCGAGCTCGTCACCCGGCTCCAGCGGCAGCAGCCCGTCGAGCCGTTCCTGCTCAACGTCAACGTCCCGGATGTCGAGTACGAGAAGCTGCGCGGCTTTCAGGTGACGCGCCTCGGCAAGCGCCACAAGGCGGAGCCCGTGGTGAAGACCACGACCCCGCGCGGGGAGAAGGTCTACTGGATCGGCGCGGCCGGCAGCGCGCAGGACGCGGGGCAGGGCACGGATTTCCACGCGATCGCCAACCAGCGCGTCTCGATCACGCCCCTGCAGATGGATCTCACCCGCTACGCCCAGCTCGAGGCGATCAGCGTGTGGCTCGCGGGCCAGTGACGATCAGCCATCCCGGGATCGGGATGACGTCGCCGCGCACGCGGATGCGCATGGTCGAGCGGCTGCGCGCGCAGGGCATCCGGGACGAGGCGGTGCTCGCGGCGATGGGAGAGGTGCCGCGCCACATCTTCGTGGACGAGGCGCTCGCCAGCCGCGCCTACGAGGACAACGCGCTGCCGCTCGGCTTCGGGCAGACCATCTCGAGCCCCCACACCGTGGCGCGCATGGCGGAGCTCGCGCGCGGCGGCCACCCGCTCGGAAAGGTGCTGGAGATCGGCACCGGCTGCGGCTACCAGGCCGCGGTCCTCGCCCGCATCGCGCGGCAGGTCTATTCCGTGGAGCGGCTGGCGGCCCTCATCCGCAAGGCCCGCAGGAACCTGCGCGCGGCCGGCGTGATGAACGTCCATCTGCGCCATGGCGACGGGCACGCCGGCATGCCCGAGGTGGCGCCGTTTGACGCGATCGTGCTGACCGCGGCGGCGCCGCGCGCCCCCGCGGCGCTGCTGGAGCAGCTCGATGCCGGTGGTAGAATGGTCCTGCCCATCGCGCGCAACGACGAGCAGCATCTCGTCCTCATCGAACGCACGGCGCGGGGCATGGTCGAACGCCGCATGGATCCGGTCGTGTTCGTGCCCCTGCTGCCGGGAGTGGGATGATTCCCCCGACCCTGACTTCCATTCTCCTTGCCGTGCTGGCTCTCGCGGTCGTTGCGGGCTGCGCGGTCAGGACCGGCGCCCCGGTCGTCGACCGCGCGCCGGGCACCAAGGCCGCGCCGGCCCAGCCCGCCGCGGGCGTGAAGCCCGCTCCGCGTCCGGGCGATGCGCGGCCGGAATTCCACACCGTCCGGAAAGGGGACACGCTCTACAGCATCGCGCTCGACTACGGGCTCGAATACCGCGAGCTTGCCCGCTGGAACGGCGTCACGGAGGCGAGCGTCATCAGCATCGGCCAGCAATTGCGGCTGAGCCCTCCTTCGGCCCCGGCATCCGCCGCGGTCCCGGCATCCGCCGCCGCGCCGCTCATGTCCGCGCCCGTCGTGCAGGCCCGGCCGCTGGACGGGGCTCCGGCCGCCAGCGTCGACGGCAGCGCCAAGTCCGAGCCGCGGGGCGTGCGCGCGCCGTACTCCGACCAGACCTACGCCCAGATGGCGAGCCTCAAGCCCGTCGCCCCGCCGGACCCGGGCGGGGAGGAGAGAGTCTCGTGGAGCTGGCCGACGAGCGGGAAGGTCATCCGCTCGTTCAGCGACAGCCCGAACCAGAGGGGCATCAGCATCGCCGGCAAGCTGGGGCAGCCGGTGCACGCCAGCGCCGCGGGCCGGGTGATCTTCAGCGGCACCGGCATCCGCGGCTTCGGCAAGCTCATCGTGATCAAGCACAACAACACCTTCCTCAGCGTCTACGCGCACAACAACGAGCTGCTGGTGAAGGAGGGGCAGAACGTCGCGAAGGGCCAGCGCATCGCGGAGATGGGGTCCACCGACACCGACCAGGTGCGGCTCCACTTCGAGATCCGCCGCCTCGGCAAGCCGGTGGACCCGATGAAGCTCCTGCCCCCGGCGTGAGCCGGAGGGGTCAGGCGGTGAACTGCCGGACGCGGCGCTGCAGCTCGAGGAGCGCCGTCGCGCTCGATTCCGCCCCGTAGCGAAGCGCGACGTAGAGCCGCGTGATGGCCTCGACGGCGGAGGCGAGATCGGGACGCTGCCTCTCGACGCGGCGCGCGTAGTCGACCGGTCCCTCGTCCGGGGCGCGCGCAAGGCCCTTGCGGCGCAGCTTGTCGCAGTACCTCAGATACGCGGTCCGGACCGGGTCCCGCACCCGCAACTTCAGCTGGCGCAGCGCGAGCGCGGTGAACATCGCGACGATGATTCCGGCCAGCACGAAGAGGATCGCGGTCAGCTTCTCCCACGTCACGTTGTCCACGCCAGCGGCTGCCAGCAGCGAGCGCTGGCGCTCCGGCGTGTAGCCCAGCACCCACTGGTTCCAGGTGTTCGCCATGTAATCCCAGGTGAGCCGCACCTGCCGCACGAACTCGAACGGCGCGCGCACCATCAGCGGCAGGGGATCGGTGCGCGGCACGGCCGCCGAGATGCCGGTGTCCACGCGCACCGGCGCCACCGCGAAGGTGGGATCGACCCGCACCCAGCCCCGGCCCCTTAACCACACCTCGGTCCAGGCGTGGGCGTCGGCCTGCCGCACGATGAGGTAATCGCCGTACACGTTGACTTCGCCCCCCTGGTAGCCGGTGACGATGCGGGTGGGTATGCCGGCCGCCCGCATGACTACCGCAAAGGAGGACGCGTAATGCTCGCAGAACCCGGTGCGGGTCGAGAACAGGAACTCATCGACCGGGTGCTCGCCGAGGAGCGGGGGCTCGAGCGTATAGACGAAGTTGCGCCGGAACATGCTGAGCATCTCGCCGATGATGCCCTCCTCGTCGGCGTGCTTCTGCCGCAGCGAGCGCCCCAGCTCCTGCGCGCGGGGATTGAACCGGGACGGCAGCTGCAGCGCGCGGTTCAGGGCAAACTGGCTCTCTTCGTCGCCGAAGCGCGCGTTGAGGAGCGACGTCAAGTCGTAGCGCAGGCGGTTGTTCACCGGCTGGACCGAGTAGAGCTGGTAATCGCTGCTCACGAGGGAGCGGGGCGGCGCCCGGGCGGGCAGATCGAGCGCGAACAGCCAGCGCCGGTTATGGGGCTCGAGCGTCACCTCGTAGTTCACGGGGGCGCCTTGCGCCTCGATGCGCGGCGTGGTGTGGACGAAGGACCGCACCGACCAGGTGCGACCGTCGAAGTCCCACATGATGGGCCCGCGCCAGTAGAGATCCTTGGCGCGGGGCATCGGCCCCTCGAATTGCACCCGGAACGCGACCGCGTCCGACAGCGCGAGGCTCGTGAGGCTTCCCGGCGTCATGGTGTCGGAGAGCCCGCTGACGCCGGCGAATGCGTCGCGCGGCAATCCCCACAGCGGTCCCGGCACGCGGGGGAACAGCACGAACAGCACCAGCATCAGCGGCACCGATTGCGCGAGCAGCACGCCGGCGGTGCGCAGCTGCAGGCGGAACGGCGGCTCGGATTCGGCGTGGTTGAGGTTCACCATGGTCGCGGTGATGACGAGCGTGCACGCCAGCATGTAGAGCCCGGTGCCGATGGTCTGCGAGTACAGGAAGTTGGTGATCACCAGGAAGTAGCAGAGAAAGCTCGACAGCATCGCGTCGCGCAGCGTGCGGGTCTCGAGCAGCTTCAGCCCCAGCATCACGACGAGCAGCGTCACGCCCGCGTCGCGCCCGAAGATGGTCCGGTAGTTGAAGAACACGCCGACCGCGGTGGCAAGCGCGACCAGCAGCAGCAGCCAGCGGTTCGGCAGCGTGAGACGCGCGAAGCCGACGTACGCGCGCCAGGCGAGGAGCATCACCGTCAGCCCGATGGTCCACACCGGCATGTGCGAGGCGTGCGGCGCCGCCACCAGCGCGAGCGATAGCAGGAGCCACCGCACGTGGCGCCATTGAACGGATTGTCTTGCGTCAGTCACGTTGGTGCTCGAAGAGCGCAAGGGCCTCGAGGCAGCGGTCCCGCTGCGCCTCGCCCGCCGCCAGCTCCATCGTCGCGCCGGGCAGGCGCAGGCCGTAGGCGAGCCCCGCGACGTGCGCATCGAGCACCCAGCGTGCAAGCTGCGACAGGCGCTCCTCCACGCCCATCCGGGACGGCAGCTGCGCCCAGTCGAGCCATAGCTCGGTCTCGGCGCGCCCGCTGAACTGCTTGGTGAGCAGGCCCTGGTCGCGCGCCGCGACCTTCCACGCGATGTGGCGGGGGGAATCCCCGTGGTGGTACTGGCGCATGCCCGAAAAGTCCTCCTGGCCCTGGCCGCGCTCGGCGCCGGCGCCGGGGCTCGCCGTGGCGAGCGGCAGCGGCAATCCGGCGGGGGCCGGGCGGGGATAGACGATGCAGCGCATGTCGAGCTCCGCGTAGCCCCAGGCGATGTAGAGACCCAGCGGATAACGGGTAAAGACGGTCAGCCGCCCCGGCCGCAGCAGGCCGCGCCGCGGGGCGGGAACCGGCGCCGCCGCGGCCGCGATGGAGCGCGCCGCCACGTCCACGAAGGACGCCTGCTTGCGGTCGTGGGAGAGACCGATGGCGTAGCGGTCCGTGTCACCCGGGTTCTCGATATGCACGGTGAAGCTCGCGGTATCCCCGGCGAACACCGGCTGCGCCCGCCCGCCCGTGACGCGGAGGTTCACAAGGTTGCGGAACGTGTGGATCATGGCATTGACGCCGAGGGCACCGAGAAGAAAGGTGAGCACGAAGCCCAGGCCGAGCGAATAATTGATCGAGCCGGCCAGCATGACCGTGAGCACCGTGCCGAACACCAGTCCGTGGCGCGTCGGCAGGATGAATACCCGCCGGTGGTGCAGCGAGATGACTCCGGGCTCGGGCCCGCGCCACTGGAAGAGCCAGGCGCAGAAGCGGTTGTAGAGCGCCGCGACCATCAATGATCAGGATCGAGGATCCAGGATTGAGCGGGCGATCCAGGACCGTGCTTCACTCAATCCTCAATCCTGATCGCTCAATCCTAGGGTATCGCGACCTGCTTGATCAGATGCCCGGCGATGTCGGCGCCGTTGGCGTGGGTGACCTCGCCGGCGGGGACCAGCCGGTGGCCGACGACGGCGGGAAGCACCGCCTGCACGTCTTCCGGCACCACGTGCGCGCGTCCGGCCATCAGGGCCCAGGCGCGCGCGGCGTGCAGCAGCGCCAGCGCCGCGCGGGGCGAAAGGCCGTTCACGTAATCGGCGGTGCGGCGGGTGTGGTTCGTGAGCGCCTGCACGTAGTCGAAAAGCGCACCGGACGTATGGATGTCCTGCGCCCGGCGCTGCAGGTCCATGAGCTCGATCGGCGCCATGGCGGGCTTGAGCGTCGTCAGCAGGTCACGGCGGTTCTCCCCCTGCAGCAGCGCGCGCTCCGCCCCGCTGTCGGGGTAGCCCAGCTGGATGCGCATCAGGAAACGGTCGAGCTGCGACTCGGGCAGCGGGAACGTGCCGATCTGGTACGAGGGATTCTGCGTCGCGATGACGAAGAACGGCTCGGGCAGCCGCCGCGTCTCGCCCTCGGTCGTCACCTGGTGCTCCTCCATCGCCTCGAGCAGCGCGCTCTGCGCCTTGGGAGTCGCCCGGTTGACCTCGTCCGCCAGCACGACCTGGCTGAAGATCGGCCCCGAGTGAAACTGGAAGCCGGCGGTCTCGCGGTTGTAGACGGAGACCCCGATGATGTCGGCCGGGAGCAGGTCGCTCGTGAACTGGATGCGCTGGAAATCCAGGCCGAGCGATGTGGCAAGCGCATGCGCGAGCATGGTCTTGCCGACCCCCGGAATGTCCTCGATCAGCAGGTGCCCGCGCGCGAGCAAGCAGGTGAGCGCGAGCCGGATCTGCCGGTCCTTGCCGAGGATGATGCCCCCGACCTGGGCGACGACCCGCTCGATCTGGTGCACCGTGACGGCGGGCTGGGCCATGTCATTCATGGTGCCGAGTGTGCCACAACACGGGGAGCGCTGGCCAGCAACGAGCGCACCGTGTCGCGCGATCGCAGCGCAGGACTGTGCGGTTTCTCACGCCGCTCAATCAAGTATTTTCTCGACTCGCATGACGCTTGCATCGGTCTCGTCCATGCACGCGCGAGATGCGAGCCCGCGCACGACTCCTGCTCGATGGCCGCGTCCTCCGTTGGACCCGGTGGGAAGGATAGGGTTGCACGAACGGAGCATAATCCAGAGTCGATGACGGTCGCGTACATCACCCATCCCGACTGCCGGCTGCACGACATGGGCGCCCAGCATCCCGAGTGCCCGGCGCGGCTCGCCGCTATCGAGGATCAGCTGGTCGCCTCGGGGCTGAGCCAGTTCCTGGAGCATCTCGAAGCGCCGCTCGCAAGCCGTGAGCAGCTTGAGCGCGTGCACGACACGGCTTACATCGCTGCCCTGGAACGGGTATCCCCGCACAGGGGATGGGTGCACCTCGACCCCGACACCGCGATGAATCCGCACACCCTGGGAGCGGCGCTGCGTGCGGCCGGCGCGGCGGTGCTCGCCACGGACCGCGTGGTCCGGGGGGAGTCGGAGGCGGCATTCTGCGGCGTGCGGCCGCCGGGGCACCACGCGGAGCGCGCCCGTGCCATGGGATTCTGCCTCTTCAACAACGTGGCGGTCGCTGCGGCCCACGCGCTCGAGGCCCATGGCCTGAAGCGGATTGCCGTCGTCGACTTCGATGTCCACCATGGCAACGGCACGGAGGCAATCTTCAGGGATGACCCGCGCGTGATGATGGTCTCGACGTTCCAGCACCCGTTCTACCCCTACAGCGGCGTCGAAGGACGCTCCGGGCGGATGGTGAACGTGCCGCTCGCGGCCTACAGCGGCGGGGCGGCGTTCCGCGATGCGGTCGAGCGGCACTGGCTGCCGGCGCTCGCCGGCTTCGGCCCCGAGATGCTGTTCGTCTCTGCGGGCTTCGATGCGCACCGCGAGGACGACATGGCACTTCTGAAGTTCACTGAAGCCGACTACGCCTGGGTCACGGAGCGGATCAAGGAAGTCGCCGAGCGATCCGCGGGCGGGCGCATCGTGTCCGTGCTGGAGGGCGGCTACGCACTGCATGCCCTGGGCCGCAGCGTCGCCGCCCATCTCAAGGTGCTCGCCGACCTCTGAGGACGAGAGCCTAGCCCGTCAGGATGGCCGCCACCACCTTGCGGCCCTCGGTCGCGAGGATGTTGTAGGTGCGGCACGCGGCGCGGCTGTCCATCACCTCCACGCCCACGCCGGTCGCGGCGAGCGCCTGACCGAGCTCCGGCCGCGGAAAACGCTGCGCCGCGCCCGTTCCGAGGATCACGATCTCGGGCTTCAACGATTCGATGAACCCGAAATCCGCCGGCGTGAGCGCCTCGAACCCGGTGACGCTCCATTCGGTGACCCCTTGCGGGCTGACCACCACGCACCTCTCGTAGCGCACGCCGTTCACCGCGACGAACCCTGCGCCGTACCCGGAGAACAGCTGCAGGCCCGGGTCCTGGTTCAGGTGCAATTTCATAAGCTACTGATTTGCTTAAGGTTACCCGCTTCGCTAGAATAACACCCTTTTGCGTTTCGCAACGCCGCATCCATGGAAGAATTTGCACGAATAAAGCGCCTATCAGAGTTTTGGCTCCGGCATAACGCGCGGTGCGCATTAGGCTCCGCCGAAACTCGGGCGGCGCTTTATTCGATGCGCGATTGAATATGGAAGAATTCGCGCGAATAAAGCGCCTCCCGCCCTACGTTTTCAACGTCACGGGCGAGCTCAAGCTCGCCGCGCGCCGGCGGGGCGAGGACATCATCGATTTCAGCATGGGCAATCCCGATCAGCCCACGCCGCGGCACATCGTGGACAAGCTCATCGAGTCCGTGCAGCGCCCCGACACCCATCGTTACTCCGTGTCGAAGGGGATCTTTCGCCTGCGGCGCGCGATCTGCAACTGGTACAAAGCACGCTACGGGATCGAGCTCGATCCCGACAGCGAGGCGATCGTCACGATCGGCTCCAAGGAGGGCATCGCGCACCTCGCGCTCGCCACGCTCGACACCGGCGACACGGTGCTCGTGCCCAATCCGAGCTACCCGATCCACATCTACGGGCCGGTCATCTCCGGTGCCGACATCCGGCACGTGCCGATGACGCCGGAAGCCGATTTCTTCGAGGCGGTCGAGCGCGCCTTCAAGGATTCGTACCCGAAGCCGAAGATGATGATCGTCAATTTTCCCAGCAACCCCACGACGCAGTGCGTGGACCTGCCGTTCTTCGAGCGGCTCGTCGGGCTCGCGCGGGAGCACCACGTCTACGTCGTGCACGACCTCGCCTACGCCGACATCGTGTTCGACGGCTACCAGGCGCCTTCGATCCTGCAGGTGCCCGGCGCGCGCGACATCGCGGTCGAGTTCTTCACCATGTCGAAGAGCTACAACATGGCGGGATGGCGCGTGGGCTACATGGTCGGCAACCGCGAGCTCGTCACCGCGCTCGCGCGTATGAAGAGCTACCACGACTACGGCACCTTCACGCCGATCCAGGTCGCCTCCATCATCGCGCTCGAGGGCCCGCAGGATTGCGTGGAGACGGTGCGCCGGGTCTACCAGGGGCGCCGCGACGTCCTGTGCAGCGGCATGAAGGCGTTCGGCTGGAACGTCGAGGTGCCGAAGGCGACGATGTACATCTGGGCGCCGATCCCCGAGCCGTATCGGAAGATGGGGTCGCTCGAGTTCTCCAAGAAGCTCCTGGCGGATGCGAAGATCGCGGTCGCGCCCGGTGTCGGCTTTGGCCAGTACGGCGAAGGCCACGTGCGCTTTGCCCTGATCGAGAACGAGGCGCGCACCCGGCAGGCGCTGCGCGGCATCAAGGAGATGTTCCGCAAGGACGGGCTGCTATGAAGCCGATCAACGTGGGATTGCTGGGCATCGGGACCGTGGGCGGCGGCACCTTCGCCGTGCTCGAGCGCAACCGCGAGGAGATCGCGCGCCGCGCCGGTGTGGCCATCACCCTGAAGATGGTCGCCGACAAGGAAACGGAGAAAGCGCGCCGCATCGTCGGAGCGCGCGCGACGGTTACCGCCGATGCGGGGGAAGTCGTGAATCATCCCGACATCGATATCGTGGTTGAGCTCATCGGCGGGACCACCGTGGCGAGGGAGCTGATCCTCAAGGCAATCGCCGCCGGCAAGCACGTCGTCACCGCCAACAAGGCGCTGCTCGCGCGGCACGGCAACGAGATCTTCGCCGCGGCGCAGAAGAAGGACGTGATGGTGGCGTTCGAGGCGGCGGTGGGCGGGGGCATTCCCATCATCAAGAGCCTGCGCGAGGGCCTCTCCGCCAACCGCATCGAGTGGATCGCGGGCATCGTCAACGGCACCTGCAACTTCATCCTGTCGGAGATGCGCGAGCGCGGCGCGAGCTTCGAGGACGTGCTCAAGGAGGCGCAGCGGCGCGGCTATGCCGAGGCCGATCCGACCTTCGACATCGAGGGCGTGGACGCGGCGCACAAGACGACCATCATGGCGGCGATCGGCTTCGGCATCCCGATGCGCTTCGAGTCCGCCTACGTCGAAGGCATCTCCGGCCTGAAGCAGGACGATATCAAGTATGCGGAGGAGCTCGGCTACCGCATCAAGCTGCTCGGCATCACCCGGCGCCGGCCGCAGGGCATCGAGATCCGGGTCCACCCGGCGCTCGTGCCGGCGCGGCGCCTGATCGCGAGCGTGGAGGGCGTGATGAACGCGATCCTGGTGAAAGGCGACGCGGTCGGCCAGACGATGTACTACGGCGCGGGAGCGGGCGCGGAGCCCACCGCCTCGGCCGTGATCGCCGATCTCATCGATGTCGCGCGCATGCTGACCGCCGACCCGGAGCACCGCGTGCCGCACTTCGCGTTCCAGCCCGGCCAGCTCGCCGACACGCCGGTCCTGCCGATAGGGGAGGTCGAGACGCGCTACTACCTGCGGATGAAGGTGCAGGACAAGCCGGGCGTGCTGGCCGACATCACGCGCATCCTCGCGGATCTGCGGATCTCGATCGAGGCGATGGTGCAGAAGGAGCCGCGCGCGGGCGAGGCCGAGGTGGACATCATCATGCTCACGCATCTGACCGTCGAGAAGAGCGTGGCCGCGGCGATCGCGAAGATCGAGAAGCTCCCGGTCGTCGTGGGCGCCGTGACCCGCATCCGCCTCGAAGAGCTGAATTAGTGGCTCACTACACCGGTCTTATCGACAAGTATCGCGACCGCCTGCCGGTCGCGGCGGATACGCGCGCCGTTTCGCTCAACGAAGGCGCGACGCCCCTGATCGCGCTGCGCAACCTGCCGGCGCTGGTGCGGAAGAGGGTCGCCATCTACGCCAAGTTCGAGGGCGCGAACCCCACCGGCTCGTTCAAGGACCGCGGCATGACGATGGCGGTCACGCGGGCGGTGGAGGAGGGCGCGCGGGCGATCATCTGCGCGTCCACCGGGAACACCTCGGCCTCGGCCGCCGCCTACGCCGCGCGCGCCGGTTTGAAGTGCGTCGTGCTGATCCCCAACGGCAAAATCGCCCTCGGCAAGCTCGCGCAGGCCCTGATGTATGGCGCGACCACCATCGCCATCGACGGCAATT
>DATBMB010000132.1:0-3992 GCA_036555035.1 Burkholderiales bacterium
TAGTCCGGCGAAGAGCAGCCCGGTGAGCCAGACGTAGAGCAATCCCTCGGTGTGGTCCATCAGCCAGGAGTTGAAGAGGCATCCTATCGCCATCGCGAGAATCAGGCCCCGCGCGAGGTGGCACTCGAGCGGCGTCGCGAGGCCAGGAGCGAGCCGCCAGTGGGTGATGAACAGGAAAAGCAGGCCGGCGAGGCCGGCGAGGCCGAGTTGGACCAGCATGTTCAGGTATTCGTTGTGCGGGTTTCGCTGTGGCTCGAAACCCAGTCCTCGGGACTTGTCTGCAAACGCCTTCGTGAAACTCCCGGTGCCATGGCCGAGCACGGGCCGGTCTTTGATCAGCGCGACGCTGACGCGATAGAGCTCGAGCCGGGTGCCGGCGGAAGAGTGATGCTCCATTACCCCGGGGCGCCAAGTCGCGATCTCGGTGCGAATGAGTGAAACACGCTCCCGGAATGGCCCGGGGACAGTCATCAGCACGGCGACCACGGCAGCCATCGTGACAGCAGCTGAGGCAATGCCGCGCCAACCCTTCCAGACGGCGCCCAGGTAGAGCGCCAGCGCTCCGATCAGTACGTAACCCGTCGCGCCCATCACGACGAGCGTGCCGTTCGCGACCGCGAGAGCTGCGAGCACGCCCCACAGAATGCGCATGCGTCGCGACACGGCCTTGAGCGCAAGGTGCAGGAACAGGAATGCCCCGAATGCCATCAGCAAGCCGTGAGTCTGGCGCGTCTTCATGAAGACCGCGTTCAGCGAGACACCGGATTGAGCACGAATCTCCGGGATCACGCCGAATTTGACGAGAAACGAGACCAGCATGACGAAGGCAATCGAGATTGCAAGCGCGTAGACCGCCTTCTCGCGCATTGCGCCATCGCGGAACACCCAGAGCAGCACTGGAATCCACAGCAGATCCACGTACTTTCGAAGAATCAGTGCAGCGTCCCCCGGGTTGCGCTCGCCGTAGAGCGTGCCGAGCAGGAGCAGGCCGAACAGTGCAAGCGCCGCAATGGCGACGCGGTTGTCGCGAGCCACCTCCCACTTCTCGCGCCAGGCTCCGCTCGCGAGCCAGCCCGCGACGACAACCGGAAGCAGAATGCTGTCGAGCGCGGTGGAGATCGGGATGGAGAGCCCCAGCGCGACCGCGGCCCACTGCGCGGTGTGCCCGGCCGCCCGATTTACCGTGGCGAGTAGTCCGGAACCCATCGTGCCAGCTCGGCCCGGACCCGGGGATCGTCGACGGGGCCGTCGTCCGAGAGCCAAGCTTCGAGGCGCGGCAGCCAGTCGCTGTTCTCCGGGCGCGCCCGCGCGACCTTGAGCTTGGAATGGGGCGTCGGCAGCAGGCTCTCGTCCCCGGCCAGCGGCTCCTCGTAGAGCTTCTCTCCCGGACGCAGCCCGGTGAAGGTGATGCGGACTTCCTCCTCGCTGAAGCCCGAGAGCCGGATGAGATCGCGCGCGAGATCGGCGATTCGCACCGGCTCGCCCATGTCGAGCACGAAGACCTCGCCCCCCCCGCCCATCAGCCCCGCCTGCATGACGAGCTGCACGGCCTCGGGGATCGACATGAAGTAGCGCGTCACCTCCGGATGGGTCACCGTGACGGGCCCGCCGCGCGCGATCTGCTCGCGGAACTTGGGGATCACGCTGCCGGTGGACCCGAGCACGTTGCCGAACCGCACCATGACGAAGCGCGTGCCCCCGGCCTGCTGCAGCGCCTGGCACACCATCTCGGCGAGCCGCTTGCTCGCGCCCATCACGCTGGTGGGCTTGACCGCCTTGTCGGTCGATACGAAGACGAACTTCTCCACGCCCGCTTGCGCGGCGGCGCGCGCAATGACGTGCGTGCCCGCGACGTTGTTCTGCACCGCCTGCCAGGCGTTCTCGCGCTCCATCAGCGGCACGTGCTTGTAGGCCGCCGCGTGGAAGATCACCGAGGGCTGGTGGCTCCCGATGACGTGCTCCACGCGCGCCGCGTCCTTCACGTCGCCGATGACGGGCACCACGGGCAGGCGCGGATGGGACGCCGCGAATTCCTGCTCGATGGTGTAGAGGGCGAACTCATTGAGCTCGAACAGCACGAGGCTTCGCGGCGCAAAGCGCGCGACCTGGCGGGCGAGCTCGGCGCCGATCGAGCCGCCGGCGCCGGTGACCATGACCACCCGGCCCGCGAGCCAGGCCTGAAGACCGGCCGCATCGAGCTTCACCGGGTCGCGCCCGAGCAGGTCGTCGAGCTCGACGTGGCGCACCTGCGACACGGTGACGCGCCCGCTTACCAGGTCGTCGAACGACGGCACCGTCAGCACCTTGAGCGCGGCCTGGTTGCAGAACTCCACGACGCGGCGCCGCGCCGAGTGGGTCGCTTCCGGCATCGCGATGATCGCCTGCGCCACGCCCAGCCGGCGCTGCCACCGGGGAATCTCGTTCAAGCGGCCCAGCACGCTCACCCCGTGCATTTGCCGCCCGATCATGGCCGCGTCGTCGGCGAGCACGCCGACCACCCGCCACTGGGGGCTGCGCGCGAGGTCCTTGATCAGGTTGATCGCCGCCTCTCCCGCTCCCAGGACGAGCACGGGCTCGCGCTCCGCGGCCAGCAGCCCCGCCACCCGCCGTTCCTTCCACGCTCGGTAGGCGAGCCGGCTGCCGCCCATGATCAGCATAAGGAGGATCGGCATCATGATCAGCACGCTGCGCGGCACGGGAATCCGCAGCATGAGCATCAGCGTCGGCACTGCCACGGCCGCCGCGCCGACCGACAGCAGGATGCGCCGGAGATCCGGCAGGCTCGCATAGCGCCAGATGCCGCGGTAGAGCCCGAAGCCCCAGAACAGGACCGCGTGCACCGGGATGACCCAGGGCAACGCCGCTACTGCCTGCTCCATGTAGTAATCGGGCAGTTCCGGCGTGAAGCGCAGCCAGTACGCGATGAGCCAGGCCGCGGCGCAGGCCGCGACGTCGTGGGCAAAAGCGAGCCAGGCGCGCCAGCTGAAATTCATCGCCGCGCACCCGCTTTATGCCAAGCGCGCCCGATGCGCGCCATCAGCATGAGATAGACCGCCGCGGCGCCCGCGAGCGCGACCGCCTGCAGCGCGGCGGGAAGCGCCAACGCGGCGAGCGCGAGGAGCCCGCTCGCGGCCATCAGCGCATACTCCGCGAGCGCCGTCTTGCGATGGCCCCAGCCGAGCTGCACCAGCCGCTGGTAATAATGGTCGCGGTGAGCTTCCCACACCCGCTCCCGCCGCAGGAGCCGGCGCGCGAGCGTCACGCTGGCGTCCACGATGAAGGGCGCGAAGACGAGCAGCGGGAACCACCACGTCCAGTCGCGCTGCAGCCAGCCCATGAGGCCCAGGGCGCCAGCGAGGAAGCCGAGCGGCACGGCTCCGGCGTCGCCCAGGAAGATGCGCGCCGGGTGGAAATTGAACACGAGAAAGGCCGCGGCCGCCGCGGCGATGCTGAAATTGACTGACGCGAACTCCGCGCTGCCGGCCATTGCCGCGGCAGCGCCGTAGGCGGAGAAGCCGATCACCGCCATCCCGCCCGCGAGCCCGTCGGAGCCGTCCATGAAATTGTAGAGATTGGCCATCCAGGCGATGGCGAGCGCCGCCGCTGCGGCGGTCAGGATCCCGTGCTCGTCCGGCAGCACGGCCGCGACGAACAGCCCGCAGGCCGCGAGGTGCGCGGCAAGCCGCGCCGCCGCCGGAATCCCGCGCACGTCATCCCAGAACGAGACCAGCAGGAGCACGATGAACGCGATCCACAGCGCCGCCGGCAGGTTGGGCGCGATGGCGGCGAGCCCGAGCTGAGCGCCGGCATGCAGTCCCAGCCCCCCGGTGCGCGGGATCGGCGCCTCGTGCAGCGAGCGCGGATTGGGATGATCGAGGACGAGGGTGGCGAACCTGCTTCTGGCGAGCCACCAGACGATGAAGAGCGTGGCGGCAAACGCCGTCAGCGGAGCCCACGCAGCAGGTTGCACGATGACATTGGCTTTGACGGCG
>DATBMB010000167.1:0-11273 GCA_036555035.1 Burkholderiales bacterium
CGCTTCGCGAATGCGCTCGCGGTTCACCTCCGGCAGGCCGTAAACCGCCTCCGCCACGAGCTCCGGGCACGCGTGCTTGACGCCGTACCACTGCTCCCACAGGGCGACATCGCGGATGCGGAAATCGGCGGCGATGTCGATAACGCGCACGCCCGCGTCCACCAGCGCGCGCGCCTGCTCCATCGCGACGCCGTTCGGCGTGGCGAAAAACACCAGGTCGCAGGCGGAGAGTGCCGCCTTCGCGGGGTCGGAGAACTTGAGGCTCACGGCCCCGCGCAGGTTGGGGAAGAGCTCCGCCACTCCCATCCCGGCTTCCTTGCGCGAGGTGATCGCGGCGAGCTCGCAATGCGGGTGCCGGGCGAGCAGGCGCAGCAGCTCCACCCCGGTATAACCGGTGCCGCCCACGATGCCCGTCCTGATGCCGTTTTTCGCCATCGCTTCCCGGCCCACAGACAACAAAGCCGCCCGCAGGCGGCTTTGTGCTGCGAACACTCAATTCTAGCGCTTCGAGTACTGCTTGCGCCGGCGCGCCTTGTGCAGGCCCACCTTCTTGCGCTCGACCGCGCGCGCATCGCGCGTCACGAGCCCCGCCTTCTTCAACGCCGCCTTGAGGCCGGCGTCGTACTGGATCAGCGCGCGCGTGATGCCGTGGCGCACGGCGCCGGCCTGCCCCGATTCCCCGCCCCCGTCCACGTTGACCACGATGTCGAAATTCGCCGCGGTCTTCGTCAATTCCAGCGGCTGGCGCACGACCATGCGCCCGGTCTCGCGCGAGAAAAACTCATCGACCGGCCGTCCATTGACCGTGATCGTGCCCTTCCCGGGCCGGATGAACACCCGGGCCACCGCAGTCTTGCGGCGCCCGGTCCCGTAGTGGTGCTCTCGTCCCAGTGCCATGCTGTCCCTAGATCTTCAGTTGTTGCGGTTGTTGCGCCGAGTGCGGGTGGCTCCCGCCCGTGTAGACCTTCATCTTCTTCAGCATCGCGTAGCCGAGCGGCCCCTTGGGCAGCATGCCCTTCACCGCGAGCTTCAACACGCGCTCCGGCTGGCGCGCCTGCAGCTTGGCGAACGTATCGCTGCGGATGCCCCCGGGATAAGTGGTGTGCCGGTAATAGATCTTGTTCTGGCCCTTGCGGCCGGTCACGCGCAGCTTTTCGGCATTGACCACGACGATATAATCGCCCGTGTCCACGTGCGGCGTGAATTCCGGCTTGTGCTTGCCGCGCAGCCGTCGGGCGATCTCGGAGGCGAGCCGGCCGAGCACCTGGCCGGAGGCGTCCACGATGTACCACCCGCGCTGGATCGCGTCCGGATTTGCAGAGTAGGTCTTCATCGGGCTGCTGGAATGCGCTGAAAGGGGCGAATTCTATTGGAAATCAGTCGTCTGTGTCAAACTCCCGGTGCGCGGTAGGCAGCCCGCGGTAAGCTCGAAAACTGATCCATGGAATGGCTGATTACCAAGACGATCTCGACGCTGCTTGCGCCGCTGGGCGCGATGCTCATCGTGCTGCTCGCGGCGGTGGCGGTGGCGTGGCGCCGGCCGCTCTCCGCGTGGAAGCCGGTCACGGCCGTGTTCCTCGTGCTCTATCCGCTGTCCACGCCGTACGTGGCCGAACACCTCCTGTGGCTGCTCGAGCCCGCTCCGCAGAACCCGGTGGCCGATACGAGCGGACAGGCGATCGTGGTGCTGGGAGGCGGCACCTACTTCTCCGCGCCCGAATACGGCGCGGACACGGTCCAGGCGCAGGTGCTGGTGCGCCTGCGCTACGCCGCGCACCTGCATCACGCGCTCGGCAAGCCGGTGCTGGCCTCGGGCGGCGCGCCGGAAGGCAATCCGGTCCCGGAGGCGCGGCTCATGGCCCACGTGCTGCAGCAGGACTTCCGGGTACCGGAAGTGTGGGTTGAAGAAAGCTCGAACAACACCTTCGAGAACGCGTTGCAGAGCGCCGCCGTGCTGAAGCCCGCCGGCATCCAGAAGATCTATCTCGTCACCCATGCCTGGCACATGCGCCGCGCGCGCATCGCGTTCGAGCACGCGGGATTCACGGTCATCCCGGCGCCGACCGGGTTTGCCACGCGCTTCAGGCTGACCCTGATCGACTTCCTGCCGGACGCCCGCGCGCTTCACGGCAGCGGCGTGTTCTTCCGCGAGACGGCGGGGATCGTCTGGTACTACCTGCGCGCCCTCGCCGGCCGCTTGCGCGGCGATTGATGATGACTGAACCACGGAAAAACACGAGCCGCGCGCCATGAAAGTCCGCATCAAGTGGGTCGAGAACGTCGCGTTCGTCGGGGAATCCGAAAGCGGGCACGCGCTCCTCATGGACGGGGCGCCGGAAGGCGGCGGCCGCAACCTCGGGCCGCGCCCGATGGAAACCGTGCTGATCGGCACCGGCGGCTGCACCGCCTACGACGTCGTGCACATCCTCAGGAAGAGCCGCGCCCCGGTTACCGACTGCGTGGTCGAGATCGCGGCCGAGCGCGCGCCGCAGGATCCCAGGGTCTTCACCAGGATCCACTTCCACTTCATCGTCACGGGGAAGGCGCTGAAGCGCGAGCAGGTCGAGCGCGCGATTCATCTTTCCGCGGAGAAGTACTGCTCGGCGTCCATCATGCTCGGCAAGACCGCCGGGATCACGCACGACTTCGAGATTCGCGAAGCGTAGTGGAGATCGTCATTCCCGCGAAGGCGGGAATCTAGATCCAGTAAGCGGTCCCGGTCATCACCTTCGAGCCGAGCCGCATCGCGGCCCTGGCGGGCTCCGGCAGCTCGCCGCCGCCGTGCGTGATGGCGCTGGTGGCGTGGCGCGCCTCGTCCGCCCTCATTTCCTCAAGCACCGCGCGGCTCTTCTCGTCGGCTGCCGGCAGCCGCTGCAGGTGCCCTTCGAGGTGCTTCACCACCTGGCGCTCGGTCTCGGCCAGGAAACCGAGGTTCCAGCGGTCGCCCAGCAGCCCCGCCAGCGCGCCGATTGCGAAGGAGCTCGCGTAGAACGCCGGGTTGAGCAGGCTCTTGCGGCCGCCCAGCGCCTCGATCCGGCGCTCGGTCCACGCCAGGTGCTCGGTTTCTTCCTGCGCGGCGCGCTCGAGCGCCGCCTGCGCCTGCGGGTTGCGCGCGGTCAGCGCCTGGCCCTGGTAGAGCGCCTGCGCGCAGATCTCGCCGGTGTGATTGACGCGCATCAGCGCCGCCGCGTGGGCGCGCTGCTCGCCGGTGAGCTCGCCCTCGGCGAGCGCGTCCCCGGGCACCGGGCGCAACGACTGCGCCGGGGCGAACACCGTGCGCAGGCCCCTGTCGAAGGCGACGATCAGATCATCGAGCGCGGGCAGCATGCGGGCATTGTGCCAGAACCGTGGCGGCGCGGCGCCTCACGCGGCTTCGCCGAAGAGGCGGCCCAGCTCGGCGCCGGGGTCGGGCGAGCGCATGAAGGCCTCCCCCACCAGGAAGCAGCCGACACGGCGGGCGAGGAGCGTCCTGACGTGCTCGCGCGTGAGGATCCCGCTTTCGGCCACGACGATGCGGCCGCGCGGGACGCGGTCGAGCAGGTCGAGCGTCGTCTCCAGCCGGGTCTCGAAGGTGCGGAGATCGCGATTATTGATGCCGATGAGGGGAGTCGCGAGCCGAAGGGCGTGCTCGAGCTCCGCGGCGTCGTGCACTTCGACCAGCACTGACATGCCGAGCTCGTGTGCGACCGCCTCCAGTTCCCGCATGCGGGCGGTCTCGAGCACGGCGACGATCAGCAGGACGCAATCCGCGCCCGCGGCGCGTGCCTCGTACACCTGATAGGGCTCGATGGTGAAGTCCTTGCGCAGCACCGGCAGCGTGCATGCGGCGCGCGCTTGCCGCATATGCTCGAGCGTGCCCTGGAAGTACGGCTCGTCGGTGAGCACCGAGAGGCACGCCGCTCCGTGGCGCGCGTAGCTCGCGGCGATCTCCGCGGGATCGAATTCCTCGCGCAGGACGCCGCGGCTGGGACTCGCTTTCTTGATCTCGGCGATGACCGCGGGCTTGCCGGCGGCGATCCTGGCGCGGAGCGCCCCGGTGAAATCCCTGACCGTCGGCGCACGGCGGATCTCAGCGCGCAACGCCGGCAACGGCTTCACGTTCTTGGCGCGGGCGACCTCCCCGGTTTTCGCCGCGACGATGCGGTTCAGGATATCAGCCACCGGCCTGCGACTGGGTAAAGCCCACGAACGCGTCGAGCTTCTTGCGCGCCGCGCCGCTCGCGATCGCGGCGAGCGCCTTCTGCACGCCCCCGGCGAGCGTGGGCGCAAGGCCCGCGACATAGATGCCGGCCCCCGCGTTCAACGCCACGATGTCGCGCGCGGCGCCCGCCTCGTTGGCGAGCGCGGAGAGCACCATCGCCTTCGACTGCTCGACCCCGTCTACCTTGATCGCCGCGGGGTTCTGCGGCTTCAGGCCGAAATCCTGCGGCGCGATGCTGTACTCGTTGACGCTGCCTTCCTTGAGCTCGCCGACCAGGGTGGGCCCCGAAAGCGAGATCTCGTCCAGCCCCTCCTCCCCGTAGACGATCATCACGTGGCGGGACCCGAGCCGCTGCAGGACGCGCGCCTGGATGCCGACGAGATCGCGGTGGAACACGCCCATCAGCTGGCGCCCCGCCCCCGCCGGGTTGGTAAGCGGCCCGAGGATATTGAAAATCGTCTTCACGCCCAACTCGCGGCGCACCGGCGCCGCGTGCTTCATCGCGGCGTGGTGGTTGGGCGCGAACATGAATCCGACGCCGGTCGCGTCGATGCAGCGCCCGACCTGCTCCGGCTTGAGGTTGATGTTGGCGCCGAGCGCCTCCAGCACGTCGGCGCTGCCCGACTTGCTCGAGACCGAGCGGTTGCCGTGCTTCGCGACGCGCGCGCCCGCGGCGGCGCACACGAAGCTCGCCGCCGTCGAGATGTTGAACGTGTGCGCCGCGTCCCCGCCGGTGCCGACGATGTCGACCAGGTTCTCGGGATCCTTCACCTCGACCTTGGCGACGAACTCGCGCATCACCTCCGCCGCCCCGGCGATCTCTCCGATGGTCTCCTTCTTGACCCGCAGGCCGATGAGGATCGCCGCGATGAGCGTCGGCGACACCTGCCCGCTCATGATCGAGCGCATGAGCGGCACCATCTCCTCGCGGAAGATTTCGCGGTGCTCGATGACTCGGGTAAGCGCTTCCTGCGGCGTCATGTCTGGCCTCGCTCAAGAAAGTTCTTCAACAATTGATGTCCGTGCTCGGTCAGTATCGATTCCGGGTGGAACTGCACGCCCTCGACCGCGAGCGCCTTGTGGCGCACGCCCATGATCTCGCCGTCATCGCTCCAGGCGCTGACCTCGAGGCTCGCCGGCAGGCTCGCGCGCTCGATGGCGAGCGAATGATAGCGCGTCGCGGTGAACGGGCTCGGCAATCCACGGAATACCCCGCGTCCGTCGTGCTGGATCGCGCAGGTCTTGCCGTGCATGAGCCGCCTGGCGTGCACGATCCTGCCGCCGAGCGCCTGCCCGATGGCCTGGTGCCCGAGGCACACCCCGAGGATCGGGACCTTGCCCGCGAACTGCTTCACCAGCGGCACCGAGATTCCCGCTTCGCTCGGCGTGCACGGGCCCGGCGAGATCACGATATGCGCGGGCCCCAGCCGCTCGATGCCCTCGAGCGTGATCTCGTCGTTGCGCGCCACCTCGACCTCCACCCCCAGCTCGCCCAGATACTGCACCAGGTTGTAGGTGAAGGAGTCGTAGTTGTCGATCATCAGCAGCATGAAGGGATCCGTTCCGCCGGAGTCACTGCCCGCCCGCCGTGCCCGGGAGCGCCGCGACGGCAAAATGGCGCGGCGGCTCGCCCCGCCGGTGCAGCTCCCACATCTGCTCGAACGCGGACTCCAGGTGCCGCGTAAACCGGGACGTGTCGAACAGGGGATAAGCGAGCCGATTGCGTGAGAGCGTCTCCCTGATGCGCTGCAGCCGTCCAGGGTCCTGGACAAGCGAGCTCGCGAGCGCCTCGTAATCCTCCAGGGATCCGGTTATCAACTCCGAGAGTCCGATCGCCGTGAGCGCGCTCGCGGCGACCCGCCCGGAGAAGGATCCGCCGAGGCAGGTCAGGACCGGCAGCCCCGCCCACAGGGCATCGGCCGCGGTGGTCTGGGCATTGAAGGGCAGCGTGTCCAGGAACAGGTCCGCGTTCCTCTGGCGCGCGAGGTGGTCTTCCAGGGGATCGACGCGGGGGGCGAAGATCAGCCGGCGAGGATCCACGCCGCGCGCCTTCGCCTCGCGCTGCAGGTTGCCGACAACCGTCTCATTGGCCCTCGTCAGCCACAGCACGCTGTCTTCGAACCTGCTCAGTAGCCGCATCCAGATGTCGAATGTCCCGGGCCTGAACTTGTAGCTGTTATTGAAGGAGCAGAACACGAAGCCGCGCTCGGGCAGGCCTGCGTCATTGCGAGAGGGCGTATCAGCGCTGATGCGCCGGGGGCTGTTCGGCAGGAACGTATCCGGCAGATAGACGACCTTCTCCGAGAAGTAGCGATGATGCTCCGGGGGAACGACGACGCGGTCGGCGATGATGTAATCCAGGTAATCGGCGCCCGACGTTCCGGGACAATTGAAGTTGACCTGTATCGGCGCAGGCCGGTGCGCGAACAGCCCCATCCGCCCGCCCCGGGTATGGCCGGTCAGATCCACCAGGATATCGACTTCGAGCTCGCGAGCGAGGCGGGCAATCTCGAGATCGCCCTGAGTGCCGACGTCGACAAAGCGGTCAAAGGCGTTGCGCAGCCGTTCCTGCATCGGGCCAGCCGCCTTGGGATACAGCGACAGCGCTATCGTCTCAAATCGCGACCGATCGTGATGCTCCACGATGCCCGCGATCTGATACGCCATCATGTGCTCGCGAAAATCGAAGGAGACATAGCCCAGCCGGATCCGGTCGTGCGCGGTGCGCCCGCCTGTCCACAGGGGCTGCCGCGACGCGGGGCTGATGTCCTCGACGAAAATCCGCGCACTGCGGTACTGCAGATCAGCCGAGTCCAGCAGTTGACAGGCGGCGAAGGGGACGATGACTCTCTCCCCGGCGAGGCACCGCTCCGAGATGTCGCCGACCGTCTTCTCGTAGTCGGACCAGTCGCATACGTACAGCCTGGCACCCGCAAGGCGGCCCGGCATGTAGGGAAGCGCGCGGGAGGCGTCGGGGCTGAGCGCCATGGCCCGCGCATGACAATCCAGCGCTTCCTCGTGCCGGCCGATCTCCGACAGCGTCTGGCCTCGATTGACCAGTGCCTCGAGGTAATCCGGCTTCAGTTTCAGCGCGCGCTCGTAGCTCTCCAGCGCGTCGTAGCGGCGAGCGAGCGATGCCAGCGCGTTGCCGCGATTATTGAGAATGAGCGGGTTGCCCGGGTCGAGCGCGACCGCCCGGTCATAGCCTTCCAGGGCCCGGTCATACCGCTTCAACTGCGCCAGCACGTTCGCCCGGCAATGGTGCGCCTCGGCCCGGACGGGCTGGAGGGAAATCACGCGCTCGAAGCAGTCGAGCGCTTCCTCGAAGCGTCCGATCTCCGCCAGCGCGCTGCCACGATTGAGGTGCGCATCGGCATAGTTGGACCTCAATGCAATGGCGCGATCGTAGCTCTCCACGGCCTCGGGAAAGCGCCGCAACTTTGCGAGGGCATTGCCACGATTGTTGAGAATCTCGGGGCTGTCGGCCTTCAGGGCGAGCGCGCGGTCGTAGCTCGCCACCGCCTCGTCCAGGCGCTTCAGCTCCTCCAGCACGATGCCGCGGTTGTAGAGTGCGCCGACCTGGCGGGGATCCACCTCGAGGGACTTTTCGAACAGCCGCGCCGCCTCCGCCAGATCACGGCGCTGGGCGTGCACGGTTGCCAGCATCGTCAGGGCCGCGGCGTGCCGCGGATCCATTTCGAGCACCCGCCGGTAGAGCGCTTCGGCCTCCCCGAAGCTGCCGGCCTGGTGCAGCGCCAGGCCGCGCGCAACCAGTTCCTGTACGCGCTCGCCGCTCATCTCAGTCGAGCCGCGTATCGAGCCCGGACTCGGCCATCTCGGCCGCCCGCAGCAGCGCTCGCGCCTTGCTCTGCGTCTCCTGCCATTCCGCCTCCGGCTGGGAGTCGGCCACGATGCCGCCGCCCGCCTGCACGTAGAGCGTGCCGTTCCTGACCACCGCCGTGCGCAGCGCGATCGCGACGTCCATGTTTCCGTGGAAACCGAGATACCCGACCGCCCCGGCGTAGATGCCGCGCTTCACCGGCTCCAGCTCGTCGATGATCTCCATCGCCCGCACCTTGGGCGCGCCGGACACCGTCCCCGCGGGAAAGGTCGCGCGCAGCACGTCCACGGCGTTGAGCCCGGGCTTCAAGCGCGCCTCGACGTTGGAGACGATGTGCATCACGTGCGAGTAGCGCTCGACCACCATCTGCTCGGTCACGCGCACGCTGCCCGTCTGCGCCACGCGGCCCACGTCGTTGCGGCCGAGGTCCACGAGCATGATGTGCTCGGCGCGCTCCTTCTCGTCGGCGAGCAGGTCCTTCTCGAGCGCGGCGTCCTCGGCGGGCGTTGCGCCGCGCCGGCGCGTGCCGGCAATCGGCCGCACCGTCACGGTGTCGCCTTCCAGCCGCGCCAGGATCTCCGGCGAGGCGCCGACCACGTGGAACTCCCCCATGTCGAAGTAGTACATGTAGGGCGAGGGATTGATCGTACGCAGCGCCCGGTAGAGCGCGAGCGGGGTCGCGCGAAAGGGCTTCACCATGCGCTGCGAGGGCACGACCTGCATGATGTCGCCCTCGAAGATGTAGCGCTTCGCTTTCTCCACCGCGGCGTGGTAGGCGGCCTGCCCGAATCCCGAGACGGCGGGCTGCGATGCGCCGCGCGTGTCCCCCGGTATCGTCACCGGCTCGCGCAGCCGCGCGAGCAGCTGCGCAAGCCGCGCGCGCGCCGCCTGGAACGCTCCTGGCTTGCCGGGCTCGGCATAGACCACCAGCGTGAGCTTCCCCGACAGGTTGTCCACGATCGCGATCTCTTCGGACACGAGCAGCAGGATGTCGGGCGTATTGAGCTCGTCCGGCTTGCGCGCGCCGGCGAGCCGCCGCTCGATGTAGCGCACGGTGTCGTAGCCGAAATAGCCGACGAGACCGCCGCAGAAACGCGGCAGGGTCGCGTCCTGCACGACCTTGAAGCGCGCGAGATAATCGCTGACCCAGGCGAGCGGGTCGGGGACCCGTCGCTCGCCCAGCACCCGCCCGCCGCGGATCTCGGTGCACACGTCTCCGCGCACCTCGAGCCGCGTCTCGGCCGGCAGCCCGATGAACGAGTAGCGCCCGAAGCGCTCCCCGCCGACGACCGACTCCAGCAGATAGGTGTGCGGGCGGTTCGCGAGCTTCAGGTAGATGGAAAGCGGCGTGTCGAGATCGGCAAACGTCTCGAGCACCACGGGAACCCGGTTGTATCCCGCCTGGGCGAGGCGGGCGAACTCAGCTTCGGTCATGCTTCACTCCACGAAAACGGACTACGCTCGAAAAACAGTGGCGCGCGCGGCGCGCCGGGGCCTGGCTAGCTGCGCCAGCACCGCCAGCGGCGCCATTGCAGGGCCGCCTGCTTCCCGATTCCGTGATCCGCGTCGTGCATGACTAGGCTCTTTGTATCAGCCGGGCTGCTTCGATGAGGGACGCTACTATAGCATCTACGTCGAGCTCGCGCACATCCCGCCCCTCGTTGTAGCCGTAATCCACGCAGAACACCGGGCAGCCCGCCGACCGCGCCGCCTCCACGTCGTTGGCCGAGTCCCCGATCATCAGCATGTCGCGCGGCGCGATGCCGAAGCCGCGGCAGGCGTGCAGCAATGGCTGCGGGTCCGGCTTCTTCTGCGGCAGCGTGTCGCCCGCGATCACCTGCTCGAAGTTCGGCGCGAGGCCGAGCTGCTCGAGCAGCGCCCGCGTGAAGCGCTCCGCCTTGTTGGTCACGCAGGCGAGCGGCATGCGCATGTCGCGCAGCGTCCGCAGCCCTTCGCGCACTCCCGGAAAGATCACGGTGTGCTTCCCGTTCTCCTCGGCGTAGCAGCGCTCGTAGATCGGGAGCGCCCGCGCGAGAAGCCCCTCGTCCACGCGGCCCTCGAGCGCGCCCGCGAGCGCGCGTTCCACGAGCTTCGGTATCCCCTTGCCCACGAAGGTGCGCAGCACATCGGTTCCGAGCGCCGGGCGGCCGAGCTCGCGCAGCATCCGGTTCGCCGCCTCCGCCAGATCGGGGATAGTGTCGGCGAGCGTGCCGTCGAGGTCGATCATCACCGCCTTGACGGGAAGCGGGAAACGTTGCGTGCGGATGTTCTAGACCTTCGCGAGCGCGGCGCGCATGGCGCCGAGGGTGGCCTTGTAGTCTTTCGAGCCGAAGATCGCCGAGCCCGCGACGAAGGTATCCGCGCCGGCGCGCGCGATTTCCTCGATGTTCTCCACCTTCACGCCCCCGTCCACCTCGAGCCAGATGTCGCGCCCGCTCGCCGCGATGCGCGCGCGCGCGGCGGCGAGCTTCTTCAGTGACTGCGGGATGAAGGCCTGGCCGCCGAAGCCCGGGTTCACCGACATGATGAGGACGAGGTCGAGACGGTCGATCACGTGATCCAGGTGATCGAGGGGCGTCGCGGGGTTGAACACCAGCCCCGCCTTGCAGCCCTGCTCCTTGATGAGCGCGATGGTGCGGTCCACGTGCTCGGAGGCCTCGGGATGGAACGAGATGATATTGGCCCCGGCCTTGGCGAAATCGGGCACGAGGCGGTCCACCGGCTTCACCATGAGGTGGACATCGATCGGGGCCTTCGTGAGCGGCCGGATCGCCGCGCACACCAGCGGGCCCACCGTGAGGTTGGGGACGTAATGGTTGTCCATCACGTCGAAGTGCAGGAGGTCGGCGCCGGCGGCGATCACCTGCTTGACTTCCTCGCCGAGCCGGGCGAAGTCCGCGGAGAGCAGACTGGGAGCGATGCGGTAGCTTCTCGCCATGCGTGCCGTGCCTCGGAAAACCGCCCGGATTCTACCCCTTCTGGCGCTTGATTGCCCGGCGGAATTGGTCAACAATCCCCGCATGCAGGACAAGAAGTACGAGATCACCGTCGCGGCGCGCACCGCCTTCGTCCCGGACCAGTCCGACGTGGACGGCAACCGCTACGTGTTCGCCTACACCATCACCATCACCAACAGCGGCACCCTGCCGGCGCAACTGGTGAGCCGTCATTGGATCATCACCGACGCCAACAACCAGGTGCAGGAGGTGCGCGGCCAGGGCGTCGTCGGCG
>DATBMB010000010.1:0-8081 GCA_036555035.1 Burkholderiales bacterium
CCGTGCAGCGCGTAGATATGCATGCGATAGAGCGAGACGTACATGAAGCGCGCGAAGAGCCCCTCGATGAAGAGGGTGCCACCGAAGAGCGCCCCCATCAGGCTGCCGATCGTGGAGTACTCGCCGAAGGAAATCAGTGAGCCGAAATCCCGGTAGGTCCACGGCTTCAGGGGCTTGCCCGCGAGCCGGCGCGCCAGCATGCGCGCGAGATGCGAGGCCTGCTGGTGCGCCGCCTGCGCGGTCGGCGGTACGTCGCGGGCGCGCCCCGGCCACGGACAGGCCGCGCAATCGCCGATCGCAAAGATATCGGGATCGCGCGTCGTGTCGAGCGTCTGCTTCACGACGATCTGGTTCAGTCGGTTGGTCTCGAGGCCGCCGATGTCCTTCAGGAAATCGGGCGCCTTGATGCCGGCGGCCCACACCGTCAGCTCCGCCGGGATCCGCTTTCCGCTCGCGGTCGTAACGCCGTCACGCCGCACCTCCGTCACGCGCTCGCCGGTCAGCACACGGACGTTGAGGCCGCGCAGCAGCTCCGCGGCCGCCTTGGATACCCGCTCGGGAACCGCGGGCAGGATGCGCGGAGCGGCTTCGATGATCGTCAAGTGGACGTCCTTCTCGGGGTCGATCTTGTCCAGTCCGTAGGCGACCAGCTCGCGCGTCGTCTTGTGCAGTTCCGCCGCGAGCTCCACTCCGGTCGCGCCGGCGCCGATGATGGCGACCTTAAGCTGCTCGGGCGCGAGCGGCGCGTGCTGGGCGTTCGCCCGGATGCAGGCGTTCACCAGCAGCGTGTGGAAGCGCTCGGCCTCACCCGCCGTGTCGAGGCTCACCGCGTGCTCGCGCGCGCCGGGCGTGCCGAAGTCGTTGGACTGGCTCCCGACCGCCAATACCAGGGTGTCGTAGGCGATCTCGCGGCGGGGAATCAACTCGCGCCCGTCCTCGTCGATCGTGTGCGCGACCCGCACGACCTTGCGCCAGCGGTCGAGCCCGTCCATCTCCCCGAGCTGGAAGCGGAAGTGGTGCCAGCGCGCCTGCGCAAGGTAGTCGAGCGCATGGTGGTCGAGATCCATGCTGCCCGCCGCGAACTCGTGCAGCAGCGGCTTCCACAGGTGAGTGCGCGAGCGGTCGATCAGCGTCACGCGCGCGCGGCCCTTGCGCCCGAGCGTGTCCCCCAGGCGCGTCGCGAGCTCGATGCCGCCCGCGCCGCCGCCGACGATTACGATGTGATGGTCTCCGGCCATCGTTGCCATTAGGCATTAGAATGGCCGCCATGAGCAAGATGCGCGACCGGCTCGCGCTGCACACCTGGACGCTCGACACGACGCCGCTCCCCGCCGCGCTCGCCGCCGCGAAGCAGGGCGGATGGAACGCGGTCGAGCTGCGCCGCGTGGATTTCGAGCGCTGCTTCGAGGCGGGCATGAACAACGCGCAGGTCCTGAAGCTGGTGCGCTCGAGCGGCCTCAAGATCGCGTGCGTGGGCACCGAGTACGGCCTGATCTTCGCCAAGGGACTGGAGAAGAAGCTGCTGCTGAAGGCGCTCGACGAAACCTGCGCCAACGCCGTCGCGCTGGGCTGCGATCTCGTGATGACATCGCCCGGACAGAACCCGCCGGGGACGCTGCGCGAGGGCGCCGCCAATTTCCGGGAAGGCGGCGAGATTGCGAAGAGGCACGGCGTGCGCTTCGCGCTCGAGTTCAACTCGGCGCACGCCGTCATCAACAGCCTGAAGGCGGGAACCGAGGTCGTGGAGCGCGCGGACCATCCGAGCTGCGGATTGCTGCTCGACGCCTACCACCTCGAGCGCAGCGGCGGGGGCGGCCGCGGCTTCGAGTCGGTTCCGCCCGGGAGAATCTTCGCTTTCCAGTACAGCGATGTCCCGGCGGGGCCTCCGCCATCGGTCAGGCGTCCGACCGACCGCCTGTCTCCGGGCAAAGGCATCGTGCGCTGGCGCGAGGTGTTCCAGCTGCTCCGGGAAAAGAACTACGGCGGCTACCTCAGCTACGAAGCGCCGAATCCCGAGTACTGGTCCCGGCCGCCGGTGGAAGTCGCGCGCGAAGCCGCCGAGGCCACACGCAAGCTGCTGGGCGACGCCTGAAGCCGCGCGAGAGAAGATCAGAAGACGACGACGCTGCGGATCGACTTGCCCTCGCGCATCAGCTCGAAGCCGCGATTGATGTCCTCGAGCTTGAGGGTGTGGGTGATGAGATCGTCGATGTTGATCCGGCGCTCCATGAACCAGTCGACGATCCTCGGCACGTCGCGCCGCCCTTTCGCGCCGCCGAAAGCGGTGCCCTGCCATACGCGTCCCGTGACGAGCTGGAACGGCCGCGTCCGGATCTCCTGCCCCGCGCCGGCGACGCCGATGATGGTGGAGACGCCCCAGCCCTTGTGGCAGCACTCGAGCGCCTGGCGCATCACGTCCACGTTGCCGATGCACTCGAAGCTGTAGTCCGCGCCGCCCCCGGTAAGGTTTACCAGGTAGGGCACCAGATCGCCGCCGACCTCCTTCGGGTTGACGAAGTGCGTGACGCCGAACTTCTCGGCGAGCGGCCGGCGCGCCGGATTGATGTCCACGCCCACGATCATGTTCGCGCCCACCATGCGCGCGCCCTGCACCACGTTGAGCCCGATGCCGCCCAGGCCGAACACCACGACATTCGCCCCCGCTTCGACTTTCGCCGTATTGATGACCGCGCCGATACCCGTAGTCACGCCGCAGCCGATGTAGCAAACCTTGTCAAACGGCGCGTCTTCGCGGATCCTCGCAAGCGCGATCTCCGGAACAACCGTGTAGTTGGAGAAGGTCGACGTGCCCATGTAGTGATGCAGCTTCCCGCCGCCGAGCGAGAACCGGCTCGTCCCGTCGGGCATGAGCCCCTGCCCCTGCGTCACGCGGATCGCCTGGCATAGATTGGTCTTGCCCGAGACGCAGTACTCGCACTGGCGGCATTCGGGAACGTAGAGCGGGATCACGTGATCGCCCTTGCGGAGCGTGGTGACGCCCGGCCCGGTGTCCACGACGATGCCCGCGCCCTCGTGTCCCATGATTGCGGGAAACAGCCCTTCCGGGTCCGCGCCCGACAGCGTGAACTCGTCGGTATGGCAGATGCCGGTCGCCTTGATCTCGACCAGCACCTCGCCCGCTTTCGGGCCTTCGACCTCCACGGTTTCGATGGCAAGCGGCGCGCCCGCCCGGTGCGCAACAGCGGCTTTCGCTTTCATGCACGGCTCCGTTGAAAAAACCATATTAACCGCCAGGCCGCCCGCTACGCCAAGTGAAATCCGGTGCCTTGGCGTCATGGCCGTTCAATGAACTAGACTTTCCGGCATGGCACGCTACCGCGGGCGATTCGCGCCCTCGCCCACCGGGCCGCTTCATTTCGGATCGCTCGTCGCGGCCGTGGCGAGCTTTCTCGAGGCGAGGACGCGCGGCGGGGAGTGGCTCGTCCGGATGGACGACCTCGATCCCCCGCGCGTGGCGGCGGGCGCTGCCGAAGACATCCTGCGCACGCTCGCCGCTTGCGGCCTGGAATGGGACGGGCCGGTGGTGTATCAGAGCACGCGCAGCGCCGCCTACCATTGCGCCCTCCACCGGCTGCGGGGAATGCGGCTCGTCTATCCGTGCTCGTGCAGCCGGCGCGAGATCGCCGACTCCGCGCTCGCAGGCGCGGAAGGCCCCGTCTATCCGGGAACCTGCCGCGGCGGCATCGCACCGGACCGGTGCGCGAGGGCGCTGCGTCTCGACACGCGCGGCGCGACGGTCGCGTTCGACGACGCGCTGCAGGGGGCCCGCGTGAGCGCGCTGGAGGGGGAAGCGGGCGACTTCGTGCTGTATCGGGCCGACGGCGTGTACGCCTACCAGCTCGCAGCCGTCGTGGACGATGCCGAGCAGGGCGTCACGGACATCGTGCGCGGCGCCGATCTGCTCTCATCCACGCCCCGGCAGATCTACATCCAGAAACTCCTGGGCCTGCCGCAGCCCCGCTACGCCCATCTGCCGGTCGCGGTCGACGCGCGCGGTGAGAAACTCTCAAAGCAGACCCGGGCGCGGGCGGTCGATGCCGGGCGGCCATTGCCGGCGCTTGTCGCCGCGCTGACGTTTCTAGGCCAGTCGCCGCCGCGCGGACTCGCGACCGTCGGCGAGCTGTGGGCGTGGGCCCTGGGGAACTGGAAGCTCGAGCGCGTGCCGCGCGTGGCTAGCGCGCCCGCCTAGCAGCCGCCGCCTGGCCGAGCGCGACGCGCAATCGCGGAACGGCGTCCCGGCCCGCGGCTTCGCCGGCGGCGATATTGGCCACCTTGTGGTCGAAATCGAGCATCCGGGCGCGAATCGTGCTCGGCACGATCACGACGTCGGCCCCATCGAGCTCCTCCGCGTGCAGCACTTGGCGGCCGCTACGGCCAGATTGCCTCGTCGCGGGCCCCGAAGGATCGCGTGCCTGCGCGAACCACGAGACGTCCACGGCGATCACGACATCCGCCCCCATGGCGCGCGCGAGCTTGACCGGCACCGGGCTCAGCAGCCCTCCGTCCACGTACTCCTCGCCGTTGATGACCGGCGGGACGAACAGGTTGGGGACGCTCGCCGAGGCGCGCACGGCGAGCCCGGTGTTCCCACGGTTGAACACGACGAGGCGCCTCCCCTTCACCTCGGTGGCGACCACCGCGAAGGGCCGGGCAAGGCGCTCGATCGGCCGCCCTTCTACCTGGCGGTTGACGAAGTCCTGCAGCGCCTCGCCCTTGACCCAGCCGTTGCCGAGGAGGGAAACATCCACGAGGTCGCCCTGATCGAGACCGAGCGCGATTTCCTCGAGCTCCGCCCCCCGCTTGCCCGAGGCGTAAAGCGCCCCGATGATTGCGCCGGAGCTCGCGCCGGTCACGATGTCCGGCACGATGCCCGCTTCCTCCAGGGCCTTGATCACGCCGATGTGGGCGAAGCCGCGCGCGCCGCCGCTGCTTAGCGCCAGCGCGACGAGGGGCCGCTCCGAGCGGAGCGGCTGGATGACCGCCTCGTGCGGCGCGCCCGCCCCGTTGTGGTCCGTGGGCGACAGGTTGCACGCGGCGGTGGCGCCCGCCGCGAGCAGGATCAGGAGTTTGCGCAGCATGGTGGGGAATTGTAATCGCAAACACCTAAGGCAACGCTCCCCCGCCCGGGTTCCCCCGGGTTGCGCAGGCGGGGCAAAGCGGACAGAATGAGGCCGGCAACCCGCTTATTGTTTCCCGCCCCCACAAGCACAAGAGGAGGACGCATGAAGACCCGCACCTGGCTTCCGCTCGCCATCGCCGCGACGCTGCTCGGCGCCGCGCCGGCCGCCGCCCAGGAAGCCGCGAAAAGCTACCCCAGCCGGCCGATACGGATGATCGTGCCGAACACGCCCGGGAGCGCGGTGGACACCTTGAGCCGCATCGTCGGCAACGAGTTGAGCCATACCATCGGGCAGCAGATCGTCGTGGACAACCGCGCCGGCGCGGGCGGCATCATCGGCATGGAAATCGCCAAGGATGCGAACCCCGACGGCTACACGCTGATCAGCGCGACGACGGCGGCGTCCACCATCGCCCGGCTGCTGCAAAAGAACGCGCGCTTCCATCCCGTCAACGACTACGACTACGTCGCGCAGTACGCGCTGACCCTCAACGTGCTGGTGGTCAATCCCTCGCTGCCGATCAAGTCGACGAGGGAATTGATCGCCTACGCCAAGAGCGGCAAGACGCCGTTCAACATGGCTTCCGCCGGCGCCGGCTCCCAAAGCCACCTGGCCGGAGCCTACTTCCAGCAGCAGGCCGGCATCAACTCGCTGCACGTGCCCTACAAGGGCGGCGGCCCGTCGAGTGCGTCCGTGGTGGCGAACGAGTCCCAGTGGACCCTCATCCCCGCGCCGGCGGCGATGTCCCACGTCAACGCCGGGCGCATGCGCGCGATCGCCCAGACCCTGCCCAAGCCCACCCCGCTGCTGCCCAATATTCCGCCGATCTCCGACACCATTCCGGGCTTCGACTACAGCGGCTGGATGGGTTTCTTCGTGCCCAAGGGCACTCCGAAAGCCATCAACGACAAGCTGCGCGTAGCGGTGGTGAAGGCCATGGAATCGTCCCAGGTAAAGAAGGGGATGGCGATCCAGGCGACGGAGATCGTCATCCTGGGACCGGCGGAGTTCCGGAAAGTCGTGCAGGATTCGATGGTCACGAACGAGAAGCTCGTGCGATCGCTCGGATTGACGGCTAATTAGGAGCCGGTTACCAGTGATCAAGGGCGGCCGAGGCCGCCCTTGATTTTTTTTGGGAACCGCCTTGAACAGCAGATCGATCGACGGCGGCGTTCCGGTTATTGCGGCTTGATTCCAGCCGCCTTGACAATGCGGACCGTGTCGTCGATCTCGCCGCGCACGAAGCGCGCGAATTCGGCTGGTATCATGATCATCGGCTCGGAGCCGAACTTTGTGAACTGACCGCGCAGGTCCGGCGCGGCCTGGGCGCGGGCAATATCCTTCGCCAGCTTGCCCACGAGTTCGGCTGGGATTCCGGCTGGTGCCCAGATGCCCCACCAGTTCGTGTAGTCGAAGCCCGGTAAGCCGGCCTCGGAGAGCGTCGGCACCTCAAGCAGCAGATCCGATCGCCTGGCGCTCGTTACGCCCAGTGCAAGCAGCCTGCCGTCGCGTATATAGGGCGCGGCGATTCCAACCGGCGGAAACCAGAATGTGACGCGCCCTGCGATCGTATCCGCGGTCGCCTCGGGCCCGCCTCTGTAGGGAACGTGCACTACGTCGATGCCCGCCTCCAGCCTGAACTTCTCGGCGGCGAGGTGCGTGCCGCTGCCCAGTCCGGCGGAACCGTAGTTGATCTGGCCTGGTCGCGCCTTGGCCGCCCGAATCAACTCGGTAACGGTTCTCACGCCTGCCGAAGCACCCGCGACAATAACGAATGGCTGGCTGACGACCGACGAAATCGCGACGAAGTCTCTTTGCGGGTTATAGGACAGGTTCTGGTAGAGCGCCGCATTCGTTGCGAAGGCGCTTGAATGGAACAGCAGCGTGTAGCCGGTCGCCGGCGCTTTGGCAACGATACCGGTGCCTACCGAGCCTCCTGCACCGGTGCGGTTGTCGACCAGCACTTGCTGGCTCCAAGCTTCGGTAAGCTTCTGGCTCACCATGCGCGCAAGGACGTCGGTGGCGCTTCCCGGCGAGAAGCCCACGATCATGCGCACCGGTTTGCTCGGGTAGGTTTGAGCAGGCGCACTCGCGACCGCCCCGAGCGCGATCGTTAGCACTGCGAGAACTGGAATGATCTTCATTGACGAACCCTCCTTTTTCGGTGTCTCATTTCTGCGCATACACGAAGTGAACGTCGGTCGGGACAGCAAAGCTGTCGCCATCCCAGAATTCCTTGAGCTTCGCGCCGATCTCCCGGACCATCGCCGCGCGCGCGGCCGATTCCATCCCATCAATGGCAGCGGCATACGGCAGGCCTGCGGTGTCCTGAAGCAACCATTCCTGGCTCGGCTGAACACGCCGCGTCACGGCGGCCGTCCGAATCTCGATCCTGCTGAACCCAGCATCCATCACGAGGGTACGCACAGTCAGGGAATCCGCGAGCGCGAACGGCGCGAGGCTGCGGTTCGCGACACTTACGTCGTGGTACCTAGTAAGCGCTTCGGCAAGCGCCACGTTATAACGGCTCACTTTGCCCCAGACGTTGAGCGCGGCCGTGCCACCAGGAACAAGCACGCGGTATATCTCCTGCAGCGCGCACGCCTTGTCCGGAAAGAACTGCAGTCCTTGCTGGCAAAGGACCACGTCGAATGTGCTATCGGCAAACGGCAACGCGGTCGCATCTCCGTGTTTCCACTCGATGGGCACTCCGTCCTCCGGCGCATGTGCACGCGCCACGGCGAGCATTCCTTCGTTGACGTCGAGCCCCACGACCTTGCCCGAAGGCGCAACCCGCGGCGCGGCGAGCCGCGTGACGACGCCGGTGCCGCACGCCACGTCGAGCACGCGGTGTCCGGTGCCGACGCCGGCCGCGGCGCACAGCATCGGCGCCCACTGAGCGAAGAAGGCGGGCACGAACTGCGCCTCGTAGGCCTCGGC
>DATBMB010000213.1:0-5628 GCA_036555035.1 Burkholderiales bacterium
CGTCGTCGCGCCCGTCAGCCGGTCGAGGTCGACACCGAGGCGCTCGACGTACGGGATGTCCTTCCATGCCGCCGGCGGCTTCGTCACGGCGGCGAAGTCGCCGCGTGCCGTGATCGCCAGGCTCAATGACGGCGTGAACCGCGCGCTGCAGACGCCCGACGTGCGCGGCCGGCTCGAGCAGCTCGGGCTCGAGATCGAGGGCGGCACACCGGAGAAATTTGGCGCGCTCATCAAGAGCGAGGTGCAGCGCCTGGGGCCGCTGGTCCGGGCCCGTACCCTGCAGATCGAGTGAAGCAGCGATGAAATGATGCGCAGCAGCGGGACATTCGACTACGTGATCGCAGGGGCGGGCACGGCGGGCTGCGTGCTCGCGAACCGGCTGTCCGCGGACCCGGATGTCACGGTGCTGCTGCTCGAGGCGGGCGGGCGCGACGACTGGATCTGGATCCACGTCCCGGTCGGCTACCTCTACTGCATCGGCAACCCGCGCACCGACTGGTGCTACCGGACCGCCGCCGAGCCGGGGCTCAATGGCCGCTCCATCGGCTACCCGCGGGGGCGCGTGCTCGGCGGCTCGTCCTCGATCAACGCGATGCTGTGCCTGCGCGGACAGGCGCGCGACTACGACGAGTGGGAGGCGCTCACCGGCGACTCGGGCTGGGCGTGGCGCAACGTGCTGCCGGTGTTCATGAAGAGCGAGGACAGCTGGCGCGGCGCGGACGAGAAGCACGGGCAGGGTGGCGAGTGGCGCGTCGAGTCGCCGCGCGTGCGCTGGGAGATCATCGAGGCCTTCCGCGACGCCGCGGTCGAATCGGGCATACCCTGGACCGAGGACTTCAACCGCGGGGACAACAGCGGCGTGTCGCGCTTCGACGTGAACCAGAAGAGCGGCGTGCGCTGGAACGCATCGAAGGCATTCCTGCGGCCGGCGGCTTCCCGCCCCAACCTCAAGGTCGTCACCGGCGCGCTGGTGAAGCGCGTCCGGCTCGAGGGCCGCAGCGCGCGCGGCATCGAGTACTTCCTGGATAACGAAGAGTGCTTCGCGGAAGCCCGGCGCGACACCATACTCGCCGCCGGCGCGATCGGCAGCCCCCAGATCCTCCAGCTCTCCGGCATCGGGCCCGGCGGGATGCTGCAGAAGCAGGGCATCGCCGTCGCGCACGACCTTCCGGTCGGCGACAATCTCCAGGACCACCTGCAGCTGCGGATGGCGTTCAAGGTGAAGAACGTCGTGACGCTCAACACGCTGCTTCATTCATGGTGGTCCAAGGCAAAGATCGCCCTCGAGTACGCGGTCTTCCGCACCGGGCCGATGACGATGCCGCCCTCGCAGCTGGGCGCGTTCGTGAAGTCCGATCCCTCCCGGGCGACGCCCAACCTCGAGTACCACGTCCAGCCGATCTCGCTCGACAAGTTCGGCGAGCCGCCGCATCCCTTTCCCGCGTTCACCGCGAGCGTGTGCAACCTGCGGCCGACCTCGCGCGGGCACGTGCGCATCAGCGCGCCCGATCCGCGCGCGCATCCCGCGATCGCGCCCAATTACCTCGCCACGGCCGAGGACCGCAAGGTCGCGGTGGACTCGATCCGGTTGACGCGCCGCATCGTGACCGGAACCGCCGCCCTGAGGAAGTACGAGCCGGAGGAGTTCATGCCGGGTCCCCAGTTCCAGTCAGACGACGCGCTCCTCACCGCGGCGGGCAACATCGGCACCACGATCTTCCACCCCGTCGGGACGTGCCGGATGGGACGCGCGGAGGATGCCGCGGCGGTGGTCGATCCACGGCTGCGCGTGCGCGGCATCGGGGGCTTGCGCGTGATCGACGCCTCGATCATGCCCACGATCACCTCCGGCAACACCAACACCCCGACGGTGATGATCGCGGAGCGCGGCGCGCAGATATTGAAGGGAGGAGGGTAAACATGAAGGTGCATCACGATCCAAGGAAGCCGATACCAGGCATCGCCGCAGGGTTGGCGGCTCTTGCGTTGTGCCTCGCGCTGCCGGCGGCCGCGCAGCAGTATCCCGCAAAGCCGGTGCGCATCATGGTGGGCTTCGCGCCCGGGGGCGGCGTGGACACCGCCGCGCGCATCGTCGCCTCGGGGCTCGCCGACCTGTGGGGCAGCACGGTGTTCATCGAGAACCGCCCCGGCGCCGCCGGGAGCGTCGCGACCGAGTTCACGGCGAAGGCGCCGCCCGACGGCTATACCCTGATGCTGTGCCAGATCGCCTCGCACGCGATCACGCCGGCGCGCGTGAGGAAGCTGCCCTACGACCACATCGCCGATTTCGCGTTTCCCTCGATGATCGGCTCGGTGACCAACGTCTTCATGGTGCATCCCTCGGTGCCGATGAAAACGCTCGGCCAGTACATCGCGTTCGCGAGGAAGCATCCCGGCAAGCTGAGCTTCGGCTCGTCGGGCGTCGGAGCGTCGCCGCACCTCTCCATCGAGCTGCTGAAGACCATGACGCGCATCGACATCGTGCACGTCCCGTACAAGGGCGCGGCGCTGGCGCTCTCGGACGTCATGAGCGGGCACATCGAGTCCTCGGTCGGAAACCTTTCGGGCTCGCTGCTGGGGGCCGTCCGGGCCGGCAGGGTGCGGGCGCTCGGCGTGACGGCCGGCAAGCGCAGCAAGCACGTCCCGGAGGTGCCGACCTTCGCCGAGTCAGGGGTACCGGGCTTCGACGTCGCGCCCTGGTACGGGATCTGCACTCAGGCGAAGGTGCCGCAGCCGATCCTCGCGAAGCTCACCGCGGACCTCAACCGGATCCTGAACGACCCCGCGGTGCGCAAGCGCCTGGAGGACCAGGCCGTGGACGTCGCGCCGTCCACGCCCGAGCAGTTCGTCGCGCAGGTGCGGGCGGAGACGGCGAGATGGAACAAGGTCGTTCGCGACGCGGGCCTGGAGGAAAGATAGCAGCCCGCGTGGCGTCGCGTTGAACCCGGGCCGGGTCGAGGCGCAGACTAGAAGTTGAAGTACGCGAACGCGGCGTCGATGGGCGAGGCGTAGATCGGCACGCGGTCCACGATGGTCGCGGTCGTGCCCTCGGCAACCGCGGCGGCCGCGATCCAGTTGCAGATCTCGCGCGTGCCGCCCTGGGGGCCGCCGAACGCCGGCATGCCGGTCACGGTGCGCCCGCGCACGTTGATTTCCTGGCTGGTGTCGCCCTCGGGGATGCGGTAGGCGTCGAAGTGCGCCGCCATCCCCTTCGCGTCGCCTCGCGCCATGAAGCCGAGGAGCTCCTCGTCGAAGGCCTCATTCAGCCACGCGCCCGGTCTCTGGGGCGTGTGCCACAGCCCGCCTGAGCCGATGATGGCGACGCGCAAGCCGTCCGGAAACTCCTCGATCACCTCGCGCGCCGCGCGACCGACCTGGTAGCAGCGCGCGGCGGTCGGCTGCGGCGCGTAGTAGCAGTTGATCAGGAACGGCACGATCGGCGTCGCGAGGTTGGTCAGCGACTGCGCCGGCCGCAGGATCGAGTGCCCGATTCCGTCCTGGGGCTTGGGCATGTCCATGCTGTACGCCGGATCGATGCCGCGCCTCATCAAGCCGGTGAGGAGCGCGACGGCGAGCTCCGGGTGGCCCTGCAGCCGCACCTTCTGCGGCGGCGCCGACTCCATTTTTCCGCCCATCGGCGCATCCTCCCTCGTCAGCGCGCCCTCGAAGGAGTCGCCCACGTAGATGGAGAACGCGGGGTAGTTGGTGAAATCGAAGCACTCGAGCTGGTCGTCGCCGAAGATCACGACGACGTCCGGCCGCGCGTCCGCGAGCTTGCGCCGAAGCGTGGCGAAGCCCTCCTGGACGCGGGCGTGCTTGCGCCGGTTCGACTCGAGGTCGTCGAGCGGCACGTCGGCGCGCAGCGGCCGCCCGCTGCGGGCGCGGTTCCAGTCCTCCGGCCTGCGGTAGCAGAACGGCGTGTGCGCGGTCTGAAAGACGCCGACGATCTTCGCCATGGGCTATTCCACCTTGACCCCGGTCAGCTTCACCATCTTCGCCCATTTCTCGACTTCCGCGCGCACGAACCGGGCGAAATCGGCGGGCGAGCCTGGATGCATCTGCATGCCGCGCGTGTTGACGTTCTTCACGATATCCGGAGACGTGAGCGCCCGGTTGATTTCCTCGTTGAGCCGGTTGACGATGGCTGCGGGCGTCCCCCTCGGGACGAAGAATCCCACCCACGAGCGCTCCTCGAAGCCGGGATACCCGGCTTCGGCAACGGTCGGCACGTCGGGCAGGGCGTCCACGCGCTTCAAGCTCGCTATGCCCAGACCCTTCATCCTGCCCGCCTGGATGTGCGGCAGCGCGGCCATCGTACCGTAGAGCACCTCGACCTGGTTGCCCAGCACCGCGATGGTCGCCGGCCCGCCGCCCTTGAACGGGACGTGCACCGCGTCGAGCTTGGCCAGCACCCGCAGCAGGTAATCGGCGCCGATATGCGAGGACGTGCCGACCCCCGCCGTTGCGAAGTTCAGCTGCCTGCCCTTGGCGCGCTGCATCAGGTCCTTCAGGTCCCGGGCCGGATGCGACACGAGCACCGAGAACAGTCCCGCGCCGGAGACCGTGTTCGCCACCGGCGTGAAGTCCTTCAGTATGTCGTATCCGAGATTCTTGTACAGGCTCGGCGCGACGGTGCTGGCCGCCGTATTCACGAGCACCGTGTAGCCGTCGGGCGCGCCGTCGGCGGCGAGCCTCGCGCCGTAGGTGCCGCCGGCGCCGCCGCGGTTGTCGATCACGAACGACTGCCCCATCCGGTCGGAGAGCTTCTGCCCGATCGCGCGCCCCATGAAGTCGGCGAAGCCGCCGGCCGCGAAGGCCACGATCACCCGCACCGGCTTGGTGGGATAGTCCTGCGCGCCGGCGGCAAGGGGCTGGCCGACGGCCACTACAGCGGCAAGCGCCGCCGCCGCTCGAATCAGTCTGCACTTCAACATGGTGAGTTCCTCCTCTTGTTGAAATCGTCATCCCCGCGCAGGCGGGGAGCGTGTTACTCCGGCTGAATCTTCGCGTCGCGGATGACCTTCGCCCACTTGCGGCCCTCGGCGCGGATGAACTCGCGGAACGCATCGGGCGAGGCGCTCGGCGCGGGCTCTCCCCCGCCGGCAAGATAGCGCTCCTTGATCACGGGGTCCTGCACCGCCCGCACCACGGCGCCGTGGAGCTTCATGACGATGTCGCCCGGCGTCGCCGCAGGCACCAGTATGCCGAACCAGGTCGCGGCATCATAGCCCGCGAGCCCGCCCTCGGCGATGGTTGGAATCTCCGGCGCGGCGCTCGAGCGCCTGGCGGTGGTGACGCCGTATGCCCGCATCCTGCCGGCCTTCACCCTCGGCAGCGAGCTCAGGATGTTGCTCACCATCATGGGCATGTAGCCGGCCATGATGTCTATCAGTGCCGGACCTGCCCCCTTGTAGGGAACGTGGATCATCTCGAGGCCGGCCAGGTTGTTGAACATCGCCATCATGAGGTGCGGCGCGCTGCCGAGACCGGCCGAGGCGAACTGGAGCTCGCCCGGGCGCGCGCGGATGAAGGCGATCAGCTCCTTCACGTTCTTCGCCGGTAGCGATGGATGCGAAACGAGGAGACTCGGAACGATCACCACCAGTGACACCGGCGCGAAGTCGCGAT
>DATBMB010000092.1:0-7012 GCA_036555035.1 Burkholderiales bacterium
CAAACCCCGACCATTCATCCTTTGCGTAGCGCCTATGCTGCGGGTCGGGTCCTGTCAGTGCGGTCGTGATCTTCTCCGGATTTCCCAGCCCACCTGGTCAATTGATCAGGACAACTCCCCGTGACAGCCAGTACCAGTACCGGAAATCCGGAACCAGATCCCAACCGCTCTGCCACCCGACCCGCGGGAGTCCTGAGTTGCGCGGGTGGCAGAATGGTCGGGGTTTGATCCGAGGCTTCCGGTATTGGTAAGGACTCCAGAGAACGCGATGGCCAAGTCTATTGACCAGCGGCGCGGGAAGCCTCGGAGCGGGCCCCGACCGTTCTGACAGGACCCGCGCCGTTCCTTAGAGCTCGGATGCATGCTCATGCTGCTTCGGGAGTATTTTGAGATGGGTTCTAGTAAGTTCCGGGATACACGCCGCCGTCGATCAGCAGGTTCTGGCCGGTGATGAACGCCGCCTGCGCGCTGCAGATGTACGCGCACAGCTCGCCGAACTCGGCCGGGTCGCCGAAGCGCCCGGCCGGGATGGCGTTCTGGCGCGCCGCCCAGAACTGCTCGAAGGGCTGGCCGAGGGCCTTGGCGCGCGCCGCCAGGTTGCTCTTCAGGCGGTCGGTCGCGAACTGGCCGGGCAGGATGTTGTTGATGGTCACGTTGTGGCGCACGGTCTTGCGCGCAAGGCCCGCGATGAACCCGGTCAGGCCAGAGCGCGCGGCGTTGGAAAGGCCCAGCTCCTCGATCGGCGCCTTGACGGAATTGGACGTGATGTTGACGATGCGCCCGAACTTGCGCGCGATCATGCCGTCCACCGTGGCCTTGATCAGCTCGATCGGCGTCAGCATGTTGGCGTCGACCGCCTTGATCCAGTCCTCGCGCTTCCAGTCCCGGAAATCCCCCGGCGGCGGCCCGCCGGCGTTGTTGACGAGGATGTCCGGCTGCGGGCAGGCGGCAAGCGCCGCCGCCCGGCCTTCCACGGTCGTGATGTCCGCGGCGACGGCCTTGACCGCGGAGCCCGTCGCGGCCTTGATCTCCGCGGCGGCCTGCTCGAGCGCTTCGCGCCCGCGCGCGACGATCGTTACCTGCGCCCCCTCGCGGGCGAGCGACAGGGCGCACCCCTTGCCCAGCCCCTTGCTCGCCGCGCACACCAGCGCGGTCCTGCCCTTGATGCCGAGATCCATGTCACCGGCCTCCCTTCGATGCTTTTCGCTTCCTGCCCCTTGGTTTCGACAGCCCGAGCTCGCGCCGCTTCTGCTCGCGCCAGATTCCGAACGGGCGCGTCGTCGGGTTGCGGGCAATGCGCCCGTGCGTCGCCGCCTCGATCTCCTTGTCGGAGAGCGAGAAATCCAGGACCTCCCGGAACGGCTGCTCGACGTACCATGGCGTGTCGCAGAAGAACTCCAGGCGGTTGCCCTCGGGATCGAGGAAATACACCGACCAGGCGTTGCCGTGGTCCACGGGATCGATCCCCTCCACCTTGCTGGCGACCACCAGCTCGTACATCTTCCGCACCTCCCTGATCGAGGCGACGCGGAAGGTGATCTGGTTGACCGTGGAGCGCGTGCCCGCCTCCCGGCCGGTCACGAGCACGATCTGGTGATGGTCCTTCGGGTCCTTGCTGAGGAACGTGAGGCGGGGGCCGCCGGCCCGCAGCTCACCTTGGTCCATCACCTTGAAGCCGAGGAGCCGGGTGTAGAACTCGCGCATGCGGTCCATGTCGGTCACCCAGAGGCCGATATGGCTCAGTTCCCACTGGGGCAGCTTCATCATCGCTTCCTCCGTGCATGTTCCAGGGCACTGCGAAAAGTACCTGCGTCCTGGTATCCGTTCAACTGCGCCACTTTCCGTCCGTCGTCGCCCAGGATCACGATCGTCGGGGTGCCGACGACCCCGAGGTGCCGCGCGAGCGTGCGCTCGGTGTAGGCGGCGCCGTCCGTCCACGTCGCTTCCAGCGAGCCGCGGACGTTGACCGCGATCACGTCGAAGTGCCGGCGCATCAGGTCGTGATTGTCGCCGCGGACGAAGTTCTCCTCCAGCATGCGCGCGCACCAGGGGCAGTTATCGAGGTGCAGGAACACCATGACCTGCCGGCCCTGCTTGCGCGCCTCGGCGACGTCCTGCCGGAAGTCGAGGAAGCTCGGCTTGAACCATTGCGGCAGCGTATAGGCAACGCCCTTCACCGGCCTTTCCGGGTCGCTCGCCTGCCCCGCCGGCTGCGCCGCCGCGAGCAGCCACGCACCCGCGAGCGCGATCGCCGCGCCCGACCGGAAGCCGCATGGAATCACGAAGCCCCTTCCATCGTAGTTGCCTGCCAGATTCGTATTTTGCCGGTAAAGCGTGGTGAGTGACTACGCCGGCAGATCGAACGCGGGCGCAATCGTCTCACGGCGCGGGCGCGACCTCGGTACCGCGCCCGCGCAGGCGCGAGAGGACCACGGCGAGCGCAACGCCGGCGACGCACACGCCGCTCACCCCGGCAAAGCCCCAGGCGAAGCTCCCCGCGTGGTCTCTGACCACACCCAGCGCGTAGGCGGTACTCAAGCCGCCGATATTGGCGAACAGGTTGCCGAAGCCGGTCGCGGTGCCCGCGAAGCGCGGCCCGAGCACTTCCATCGGCACCACGAAAAGCGGCCCGAAATAGAACTGCAGGAACATCGAGTTGACCGCAATGACGAGGAGCAGCAGCGGGATCGATTCGACCGACGCCAGGAGCGCGTTGGTACAGGCCAGGATCGCGAGCGCGCTTCCGATCACGAGCGGGGGGTTGCGCAGTCGGTCCGAGACGTAGCCACCCAGAGTGCTCGACGGCGCCATCAGCGCGGCGCTCATCGCCATGACCAGGCCTGCCGCCTGCACCGACAGACCGCGGTCGGCCACGAGCAGCGATGGCAGCCAGAAGTTGAAGGCGGTGGTCACCGAGAAGCGCACGAACTGCAGCCCGCTGCACACCCACATGATCGGGAAGCGGGCGAGCCGCAGCACCTCGGCCGGGGCGAGGCGCCGGGCGGTCTGCGCGCGCGGCCGGTCCTTCGCGAACGCCCGGAAGAGCAGCGCCGCGGCGATGCCCAGCGCGGCGAATGCAATGAACGCGGCGCGCCAGCCGTAGCGCTCCGCGAGAAACGGCCCCGCGAGCGCCAGCACGATGCTGCCGGAGAAGCCGCCCAGCATGAAGAGGCTCATCGCGGTGGCGCGGCGCTCGGCCACGAACCACGATGCGAGCAGCGCGAGCCCGGGCGCAAACAGCAGCGCGCGGAAGGTCCCTGCTGCGAGCAGGACGGCCAGCGCGAGCCAGTACGCGTGGACCATGCCGAAGGCAAGGCACATCGCCGACCAGCCGAACAGCCCGACGAAGAACGGACGCGCGGGGCCAAAGCGGTCGGCGAGGTAGCCCGCGGGAATCTGCATGAGGCCATAGGACAGGGTCGCCGCGACCGAGAGCAGCCCCGCCTGCGTGAAGCTGATGCCCAGGTCCTCTCGAATGAGCGGCAGCAGGAGCGGGATCCCGGCGATCGTGAGCCAATGCACGATCTGGCAGAAGATCACGAGCCCGACCGTGCGCACGCCATCGCGGCTCATCGAGGCCGCGGGGCCCGTGCCTGCCGGCAGGCCGTCTTCCTGGCTCATCCGGCGCGGCCGAGTTCCTGCTTGATCACGCGCACCGCGCGTTCGAGATCCTCTTCGTCGTTGTAGAAGCTCATCGACAGCCGCAGCGCGCCGTCCTTCACGTTCGCGACGACGCGGTGCTTCTCGCGCAGCCGCTCCATCAGCCACGCCGCGTCGGGCACCAGCACGTTGACGATGTGGGCGCGCTCCTCCCAGACGTCCGGCGTCTGGCTGTCGAGGCGCGCCGCCTTGAGCAGCCTGAGGCATTCCGTCGTCAACTCGCGCACGCGCCGCTCGATGCGGTCGAGCCCGATCGCGCGCAGGAACTCGGCGCCCTTCCGGAACACGCGGATCGCGAGGAAATTGGGATTGCCGCCCTCGAACCGGTGGGCAGTCCGCATGTAATCGAACTGGCTCTGGACGTGGGCGCGCCCCGGGGCCTTGGTCGCCGGCTGCTTCACGAAGTCCGTGCGCAGGTCGTTCACCAGGTCCTCCCGGCACCAGATGATGCCGGAGCCGGTGAGGCCGAGCAGCCCCTTGTGCCCGCCGCAGGCGATGACGTCGGCGCCCAGCGCATCGAGCCGCTCCGAGAGAATCCCGATGCCCTGCACCCCGTCGACCACGAGGCGCACGCCCCGGTCGCGGCAGGCGCGACCCAGCTCCGGCAGATTGACGCGGTAGCCGTTGCCGTAGGTAACGTAGGCCGTCGACACGACGCGCGTGCGCGCATCCATCTTCTCGAGGAACGCGTCGAGCGGCAGCCGCCCTTCGCGGTTCCGTGCGTAACGGAGTTCGACACCCTTCGCCTCCCAGTGCTTCCACACCCAGACGTTCGCCACGTGCTCCAGGTCCGTCAGCACGACGTTGTCGCCCGGCCGCAAGTCGAAGCCGTGGGCCGCGATATTGAGGCCCTCGGTCGTGTTCTTGGTGAATGCGATCTCGGAGGGCTTTGCCCCGAGCAGCTCCGCCATCGCGGCGCGGGTCTGGGCGACGTTGACGGCGGACCAGGCATCCGCGCCCGCATTCTCGTAGACGTCGCGGGTGTAGTCCTGCAGCGCCTCCCCCTGGCAGCGCGGCGGGATCGTCTTGCGCGCGCAGTCGAGATAGGTCCAGCGGGCGAGCGTCGGAAACTCCTTTCGTACCGCCGCCCAGTCGGCTCCGCTCATTGTTTCGCCCCCGTCACCCGCACCTCGTCACCCTCATCTCGTCACCTGCATCTCGTCACTCCTGTTTGATGCCGGCGTCCCGGACCACTGCCGCCCAGCGCTTCAGCTCGCCCTCGATCTTCCTGCGGAACTCCGCGGGCGTGGTCGGCGCGGGCTCCAGCGCACCCGCGGCCAGGCGCTGGCGCGTGTCCGGCGCGGCGATGGCGCGCATCAATTCATCGTGGAGCCGCTTCAGCACCGGCTTGGGCGTGCCGCCGACCGACATCACGCTGTACCAGTTGGTCACGTGAACGCCGGTGACGCCGCTTTCCTCGAACGTCGGGATGTCGGCGAGCAGCGCGGTGCGCTTCGCCGTCGCCTGGGCGAGGATCTTCAGGCGCCCGGCTTTCGCCAATGACAGCGCCGGCGGGGGCGAGGTCATCGTCGACTGGATCTGGCCGCCCACGACGTCGGCGACCGAGGCGCCCGCGCTCTTGTACGGAACGTGGGTCAGGCTGACGCCCGCGCGCAACTTGAAGAGCTCGCCCGAGAAGTGCGTGCCGCTGCCGTTTCCCGCTGATCCGAGGTTGATTCTCCCCGGCTGCGACTTCGCCGCTGCGATGTAGTCCTTGAGGCTGCCCGCGTACGGCAGGCCGGGATTCACCACCAGCAGGTACGGGGCCTCGCCCACGACGGTGACCGGGTCGAAGTCCTTGAGGGCGTCGTACTTGGCCTTCCGGTAGTAGGCGATGTTGATGGTGAAGCCCGCGTCGGCGAGCAGGAGCGTGTAGCCGTCGGCCGCCGCCCGCATCGCGATTTCCGTGCCCACCAGCGACGCCGCGCCCGGGCGGTTGTCGACCACGACGGTCTGGCCCATCTGCTCGGTGAGCTTCACGCCCACCAGCCGCCCCACGTAATCCGAGCCGCCGCCCGCGCCGAAGGGCACGATCAGCCGGATCGGCTTGTTGGGGTATCCCTGCGCCGGCGCCCCGGTTGGCGCGAGGCACAATGCCGCAGCGTATCCCACGGCCCACAGACCGGGCTGAAATCTCGTTCGAAGCGTCATGGCGGCGCCCTCCTCTTGGACGATGCTAGCTTGGTGGCGCGGCCCGACGCAATCAGCTGCTGCTTCACCGCGCAGCCCGGGCAACGTAGTCGCAGTACTCGCAATCCACGCCCGCAGCCGGCGCCTGCGGCGCGGAGAGCGTCTCGCGGATTGCGTGCAAGGTGCCTTCGACCCAGCCATCGTCGCCGTCGTGAGGGAGCATCCGGATCGTGAACTCGAGGCGGTTGCCGAATTCCGGCGCATCCCGGCGCCCGTTGCAGTAGACGAACCAGCCGCGTCTTGCAACCTTGTGGCCGCGGGCGCGCAGCAGCCACTGGTAGAACTCCATCTGCCGCTTGTAGGACACCTGCCACGGCTCGTCGATCGTCACCTCGGCCGCCTTGGACGTCGCCTTGTAGTCGGCGACGATCAGCTCCCCGCTGTCGAGGTCGCGCCAGAGATCGTCGATTGCGCCGAAGAGCTCCAAGTTCGTGCGCTCGTGCACCGTTCGCACGCCCTTGAAATTGCTGCGCCAGGTCTCGAGCTCCGGATGGGCGTGCGGCACCGCATGGATGCCGGCCTGGCGCATCAGGGGGTGGCTCTCGCCGCGCGCCCGGTAGTCGTCGAACTCGCGCTTCAGCAGCGTGTCCACCGCCGCATTGAGGTTGAACGGAAAGCCCGCCGGGCGTCCGATACCGAGCCGCCGGTCGAGATAGAAGCAGCGCGGGCAATCGAGGTAAAGCTCGACCTTGCTGCGGCTCAACGGAAAGGGCTTGTCGGACCTCGCGTCGAACAGTTTTGGCAAAGCCATGACGGGTAGTGTATCGCGCCTAGTTGAGCCGCCACAGTGAGGCATTGAGCACCGTGGCGAAGGCGACCCACAAGGTATAGGGAACGAAGAGCGCCCCCGCCAGCCGGTCGATGCGCCAGAACAGCGTGGCCGTGACGAGGATTGCCGCAAGCAGAATCGCGATCTCAGCCAGCGCCAGGCCAATCATGCGCGCACCGAAGAAGAGGAGTGACCAGCCGAGATTCAGCGCGAGCTGCACGCCCCATGCGCCGAGCGCAAGACCCGCGCCGGCCTCCCCGCGCCGGCGCCACACCTGCCAGCCCGCGACCGCGATCATGAGGTAGAGAACCGTCCAGACCGGACCGAACACCCAGTCCGGCGGATTGAAGCGGGGCTTGGCGAGCGCGGCGTACCACGTCCCCACGCTCGTCG
>DATBMB010000112.1:0-28808 GCA_036555035.1 Burkholderiales bacterium
AGCCGCATCGGCCGCGCGAGCTTGACGTCGGAGGTGATGCGCCGCAGGTAGTCCTCGCGGATGCTCCGTGAGCGCAGCGCCCCCGCCCCGCGCGTGAGCCTTCCCTGCTCGATGCGGTTCTTCAAGTCCTGGATCGCCGCGCCGGCGAGCGTCTCGCCGTCCACCATGACCTTGAGGCCGTTGTACTCGGGCGGGTTGTGCGAGCCGGTGACCGCCACGCCCGAGAGCGTGTCGAGGTGGTGGGCCGCGAAGTAGAGCATGGGCGTCGCGGCCTGTCCGATGTCGATCACGTCGGTGCCGCTCTTTCGCAGGCCTGCGGCAAGGGCCGCGGACAGCTCCGGCCCGGAGTGGCGTCCGTCACGCCCGATGGCGACGGCGACACGCCCGCGCTCGCGCGCTTCCGACCCGATCGCCTGCCCGATCAGCTCGACGACGGGCGCCGTGAGCGTCCTGCCGACGACGCCGCGGATGTCGTAGGCCTTGAAGATTTCCGGAGGGAGACGCACGCCCTGCTATTTCCTGCCGGCGACCCAGGCGAGGTAGATCACGCCCAGCGCCACGGCGGCGAAGATGAGCGCGGTCGCGATGCGCGAGAGATCCGCCAGCAGGGCGAGGGTCCCGCTGGCGAGACCGGTGAACGCGAGACCCGCGACCGGCAGCACCGGAGCCCCGCAGCCCACGACCGAGCAGCCGCCGGTCGCGAAGCCCAGCGCGCCGGCGACGACGCCGGCGACGCCGCCCCTGCGGCCCGTCTGCGAATCCAGGCGATCGACGAAACTCCGGTCCCGGCAATGGGCGAGGAGCGCAAAATACGCCCCGAACAGCAGCGCCATGAGCGTAAACCGCGCAAGATCGCTGACGGTCACGGCGAATCCCCAGTCCGTGCCGCCGAAGGGGCTGTCCGCGCTGAACCAGAACAGCGCAAGGCCCGGCATGAAGTCGAGCTTGCGCTGCCATGTGGCGTCGCCCGCGGCGAGGTAACGCGGCAGCTCGGGCAGCCACGGGTTGAAGGTGAAGAAATCGACGGGCCTGCGCGCCGCGGAGAGCACCGCGGGCGGCAGCAGGATCTCGAGGGCGAGTACGCCTGACGCCACGCCGAAGAACACGCCCGCCCGGGCGCGCAACCCCAGGGTGAGGCCGCGCCAGATACGCAGTGCGCCCTGCGCGGGCGATGCGGCGCGCGGCGCCGCGCCGGCGGGCGCTGCTAGACCTTGATAATCAGACTGTTCCAGCATGCAGGCCCCGGCACTATTCCACAGCGCTCGTAAGTCGTAATATTACCCTCGTTGCAGCGGGCAGTTGTCGATTCGCGGCGCGGTGCGTTCCACCGCGATCTGTCATCCTCTGGAGGAGGTTGCAATGACTGGCACAGTTGATCGTAGAAAATTCCTGCGCGGTCTCGGCGTAACGGCCGGGGCGGCTTTCGGCGCAGCAGCGGGCTCGTTCCCCGTGATCGGGACCGCCCAGGCGCAGGGCAAGCCGAAAGGCACCATCCCGTCCACGCCCTTCAAGATCGGGCACATGACGTTCTTCACGGGGCCGGCGGCGGTTCTGGGCGAAGGCATGTACAAAGGACAGGTCCTGGCGGTCGAGGAAATCAACAAGACGGGCGGCTTTCTCGGCCGGCGCAAGATCGAGGTGATCAAGGCCGACGAGGCCGCCGGCACCGACGCGAACGTGAAGGAGCTGCGGCGGATGAAGCTGCAGGAGAAGATCGACTTCTTCTGCGGCATCACCTCGAGCGGCAACACGCCGGCGCTCGGCCCGGTCGCGGAGGAGCTGAAGGTCCTCACGATCTTCGTGGACGGCTGCACCGACTTCCTGTTCGACAAGGCGGTGCCGAACCCGAAGTACGTCTTCCGCATCACCAACATCCAGTCGGCCGACGGCGCGGCCTGCGCGCTTGCGGTCGCGCAGGAGTGGCCGAAGACCCGGCGCGTCGCGCACATCCACCCCGACTACTCCTACGGCCGCAACGTGTTCGATCACGTCGGCATCGTGTTCAAGAAGATGCTGCCCAAGGCGCAGGTCGTCTCCGAGGGCTGGCCGAAGCTCGGAACGACGGACTTCACCTCGCACATCACCAAGGCCATCGGCGCCAATCCCGACCTGCTCGTGACCTCGGTGTGGGGCGGGGACTACCTCGCGCTTTACAAGCAGGCGCTGCAGCACGGGTTGTTCGACAAGATGAAAGTGGCGACGACGCTCGCCCTTGCGGTTGCGCCCCACGCGCTCGGCAAGGACCATCCGGAGGGCGTCATCGGCGGCGTGCACGCGAACTACCATTTCACCTGGCCGCCCGGAGACCGCTGGCCGAACAACAAGAGCTTCATCGAGAAGTACTACGCGCGCTGGAAGGAGTACCCCAACTTCCAGGGCGAGGGCGGCTACACGGCCACCTACATGCTGAAGACGGCCATCGAGAAGGCCAACATGCTCGCCGGCGGCTGGCCGTCCGACGAGGCGATCATCAGCCAGCTCGAGGGCCAGATGTTCCCGGGACCGGCCGGCTACACCTACATCCGTCCCGACAATCACCAGGGCTACAAGGATGCCGTGACCGGGTTCACCAAGAACGTGAAGGAGTATCCGTTCCCGATCCTCGATCCGGACCGCATCATCACGATCCCGATCCGGAACATCACGGCGCCTCCCGGATGGCCGAAGGGCGAGCCGACTTCGACCTACACCTGGATCGACAAGACCTGGCCGACCGCGAAAGCGTAGGCCGGCGCTGAACCGCGGTATCCGCATGCAAGTACGCCGAGAGGGCGCGGCCCTCCTCGGCGGCTTGCTGCTGCTCGCGGGGCCGCGGGCGGCGCAGGCCGGTCACGAATCCCCGTTCTATCCTTCCTTCTACCCGCAGGAGATCCGGATCGAGACGCTCGATCCAGCGGCGGCCAGGGCAGGCTGGAGCAAGGCGCGCGTCCACGCCTACGTCGGCGGTGATCCTTTTTCCGGAAGCGCCCCGCCCGCAGATGCGGGAACCGTCCAGCGCCTGCATTCGCTGCTGGTGCTGAGCTTCGACGGTGCGAGGCACCTCGCCGCCTCGGCGGCGGGCGGAGGCAACGAGCGGTGCGAAGCCGCGAGCCGGATCGTCGCCGCGCTTGCGCCCGCCGGCCTGGACTTCGTCTCGCATCCCTACCCGGTCACGCCCTGGCACGCCGACTACCTCCAGCATTTCGATCTCGCGCAGGCGGCGCGGGAGCGGTTCGGAGCCGGCGGCCGCAAGGATGCAGCAGGCGTAACCTTGAGAATCCGCGCCAGCGGACCACTGGCGCAATCGGTGCTTCCGGCGGGCTGGCGAGCGCGGGCCGGCGAGTGGGACGCGACGCTGGAAGAAATTGATCTCGATTCGCTAGCGGACGCGAACCGGTCCCCATTCGGCGGATGGTCAGGGCCGCCGTGGCTCAAGCAGGGCTGGTACCAGGCGAGCCTTCTCTTCGCCGGACATCCGCAGGACGGCGCCTCGCGCAAGGCCGCCGAATCGGCCGGTCGGCGGCTGCTCGAGGGCAACTACCGCGAGGCGGCGGAGCGCATCAACCTGGAGCGCGAGCTGGTTTCGGCGCTGCTCGCCGGCTGCGAACGGATGGTCGTCGGCTACCGCTTGAAGCGCGAGTATTACAACTCCGAGTACTCGCTCGGCGTCGAGAACGTGGCCTTCGATGCGCAGTCGGGCTTCGATTCCCCGGTGTTCGCGCGCACGGTCAAGCTGAAGGATTTCATGTGGAACGGCTGGATGCGGCTCGGGGTGGGGGCGAAGCCGGCTGCGGCATGGAATCCGGTGGGCGGCATGGACGACGCCTTCGGCCGGATGCTGTGGCTCGCGGTGGGAGATCCCGCGATGCTGCCTCCGCCTCACGGCGGGCGCTGGATCGCCAATCGCGTCGGCTTCGGCCAGAAACCGGGGGCGGGCGCCGTGCCGATTCCCCGGGACGCGGTCAAGCCTCAGCCGGGCAGCGGGATGCTCGCCCCCGTCGGCAAGGGCAAGACTGCGCAGCGCCATATCCGCTACTTCGCGACGCTGTCCTTGTTTCACCACGGCGTCAGCACCGGCGTGGCCGACATCATCTATCCGTACGTATTTGCGTTTCGCTGGGGCGCGGCTGGCCCGGGGGAGGGCGCTGCGATGGACCCCGCCGTCGAGCGATCCTCCGCGCTCGCGCGCCAGTGGCTGGCAGGCTTCAAGGTGGTCCGCGTCGAGGAGCAGGTCCGGAACTACGGCGCCGACCTCAAGTTCACCTACAAGGTGCCCGTGGTCGACGTCTACCTCAATCACCGCCTTGCGGACCCGTGGGAGCGCAGCCGGCCGGAACAGGGGCCGCGCTCGCTCAAGCCCGACGCCCGCTCGAATGAGCCGTGGGAGGAAGCGTCAGTCGTGCCCCCGTGGTCCACGGTGCCGTGGGAGGTCATCGTGCTGATGGAGGAGGCCGTGCGGCGCGGCATCGCGGCGTTTACCGAGTCTGAAGCCCGCCGCCGCAGGATTCCCTGGCTCGACCTTGTTCGCGACAAGGAGACCGGCAAGCGCCTCGCGGGCCTGGTCGAAAGCTTCGGGCGCGACGCGTACCGGCCCGAGGCACTGAAAGGGCTGGTCAGCGCGGAGGAAGCCCGGGAGCGCTGGAACGCGCTCTCCAAGTTTCGCGCGCAGTACGGCCATTTTCTCGTCACCAACGGTCCGTACCGGCTGCAGTCGTGGTCTGCCCAGGGGGCGGTGTTGGAAGTGTTCCGGGATTTGAGCTACCCCGTCGGGCTGGGCACCTTCGATTACCTGGCCATACCGCTGAGGGCCTACGTCTCCAAGGTCGAGAACCGGGGCGCCCGGCTGGAGCTGCGGGCCGAGGTGGAGCGCATTTCCAAGTTTCAACGCAGCTACGATATCGTGCGCGCCGCGCTCGATCCCGCGTCACGGGATACCGAGGAGCGTGACCGCCTGGAATGCCGTTATGTTATTGTTGGTCCCGACGGGAGAGTGGTGCGCGCCGGCGCGGAAGCACTGAACAAGAGCGGCCGGTTCATCGTCGACCTCGGGAAGCTCACCGGGCCCGGGCGCTACCAGGTCGTGACTGCGCTGGTGCTGGGGGGAAACAGCGTGAATCCGGAGATCAAGGTGTACGAGCACCGCGTGGGGGGCGGGTAGGCGTGGAGTTCCTGCTCATCCACGCCCTGAATGCGCTGCTCTACAGCTCGGTGCTGTTCCTGATTGCCGGCGGCCTGAGCCTGATCTACGGGGTGATGCGCATCCTCAACCTCGCGCACGGCAGCCTCTACGCGATCGGCGCCTTCACGACGGCGTGGGCAGTCGGCGCGGCGGCGGCGGCGGGAGCGCCGAACGCCGTGCTCCTCCTGGTGCTGCCCGCCGGGGCGATCGCCGCCGCGGCGGTCGGCGCCGCGCTCGAGCCCACGCTGCTGCGGCCGTTCTACAAGCGCCCGGAAGAGTACCAGCTGCTGGTGACTTTCGGGCTGCTGATGATCATCGAGGATACCCTGCACCTGATCTGGGGCCCGAATCCGCTTTCGGCAGGCCAGGTCTATCAGTTCTTCGGCAGCGTCAACATCGGCAGCGCCCGCTATCCGGCCTACAGCCTGGCGGTCATCGCGGTCGGGTTCGTCGCGGCGCTCGCGCTGTGGGCGTTCATTTACCGCACGCGGTTCGGCGTGGTGCTGCGCGCGACCTCCCAGAACATGCGCATGGCCTCGGCGATGGGTGTGAACGTCAACCGGATCTACATCCAGGCGTTCACCATTGGCTGCTTCATGGCCGGGCTCGGCGGGGCGTTCGTCGTGCCCGGCCAGTCCGCCGTGCTCGGGATGGGCATCGAGGCGCTGGTGCTCGCCTTCGTCGTCGTCGTGATCGGCGGCCTCGGCAGCCTCGAGGGCGCGTTCGCGGGAGCGCTCATCGTGGGCTTCCTCCGCGAGACGGGCATTGCCCTCTTTCCGGAGGTCGAGCTGGCGGTGCTCTACCTCATCGCAGCGATCGTGCTGATGGTGCGCCCGGCGGGGCTCTTCGGCCGCGCATAGAAAGAACCCGGATGGCCCCTCCCGGACAACGCCCGCTGCTGCCGGTCCTGGCGTGGCTCGTCCCGCTCGCGATCGCGCTGCTCGCCGCGCCCCACCTGGTCGGGCCGTTCCACACGCTGACGCTCATGTACGGGCTCGTCTTCGGCATCGGGGTGCTGGGCTTCAACCTGCTGCTCGGCTACACGGGGCTGCTCTCGTTCGGCCACTCTGCCTATTTCGGCGCCGGGGCGTACACCGTCGCGTTGATGGTCAAGTACCTCAAGGTCGGCTCGATGGAGCTGTTCCTGGCGGGGTCGGTCCTCATCACCGCGCTCATCTCCCTGGTGTTCGGCTTCGTGTGCGTGCGCTACACGCGGATCTTCTTCGGCATCCTGACGCTCGCGCTCTCCCAGGTGCTGTGGAGCCTCGCGTTCAAGTTCTTCTGGGTGACGGGGGGCACCGACGGCCTGCGCATACCCACGCCGTCGCTGCTCGGGATGGACCCCGGCACCGACAAGATGGAGTTCCTCGCCTTCCGCTACTACTACTACGTGCTGGCGATCTTCGCCGTCTGCGTCGCCGTCATGTGGGTCATCGTGCACTCGCCCTTCGGCAAGGCGCTGCAGGCCATCCGCGACAACGAGACGCGCGCCGAATTCATCGGCATCCGCATCCGGCGCTACCGGCTGATCGCGTTCGTCGTGTCCGGCGCCTTCGCCGGGCTGGCAGGTGCGCTGTGGGCGCCGTTGAACGGCCTTGCCACGCCCGACATCCTGGTTTGGACCTTCTCCGGCGAGATCGTCTTCATGGCCGTCCTCGGGGGCTTCCACAACTTCATCGGTCCCATCGTCGGCGCGATGGCGTTCACCTATCTCAAGACCTATGCGGTGGGCCTCACGGTGTACTGGCAGCTTGCGCTCGGCACGGTGCTGGTGGTGCTGGTGCTGGCGCTGCCGAAGGGAATCATGGGCCTCGTGGAGATTATTGCGGCGAGGCTGCGGAGGACGCGCTGACATGACGCTGCTTGCCACGCAGGCGCTCGCGAAGTCCTTCGGCGACAACCGCGCCGTCAACAACGTCGACTTCACCGTGAAGCAGGGGGAGGTGCTCGCGTTGATCGGCTCCAACGGCGCGGGCAAGACGACGCTGGTGAACCTCGTGAGCGGGCTCTACCGGCCCGACAGCGGGCGCATCGTGTTCGAGGAAAAGGACGTCACCGCCGAGTCGTCCTACGGCCGCATCCGGGCGGGCATCGCGAGAAGCTTCCAGCTCGTCAACCTCTTCGACCAGCTCACCTGCGCCGACAACGTGGCGCTGTCCATCTTCGCGCGCGAGGGCAAGACCTTGAAGCTCGCGACCCTCGCGAGCCGCGACCTGGCGGTGTGGGAGGAAGCGCAGGGCGTGCTCCAGCAGTTCGGACTGGAGTCCAAGGCGGCGATTCCCGCGGGCGGGATCTCGCACGGCGAAAGGAAGCTCCTCGACGTCGCGGTGGCCTACGCGTTGAAGCCCAAGCTCCTCTTCCTCGACGAGCCGACCAGCGGCGTCTCCACGCGCGAGAAGGCGCCGATCATGGACATCGTCTCCGCCATCGTGCGCGCGGGCGGGATCACGGTCGTGATCATCGAGCACGACATGGACATCGTCTTCCGCTACTCCGAGCGCATCGTCGTCATGCACCAGGGCGCGATCCTCGCGGATGGATCCCCGGACGAGATCCGCCGCAACGACGAGGTCACGACGACGCTCCTCGGCCGGCACGTCACCGGCGAGAGCGCCTACGGAACCCCCGGCCATGCTGGCCATTGACGGCATCGACACCTGGCGCGGCCCGGTGCAGGTGCTGCGGGGCGTGTCGCTGCGCGTGGAGGACGGCGAGTCGGTCGTGCTGGTCGGCCGCAACGGCGCCGGCAAGACCACGACCATCGAGACCATCATGGGGCTGCTGCCGGCGCGCGCCGGGGCGGTCAGCTTCAAGGGCCGCCCGATCACCGGGCTGCCCGCGTTTCAGCGCGCCCGCCTCGGGATCGGCTACGCCCCCGAGGACGCGGGGATCTTTCCGGAATTGAGCGTCGCCGAGAATTTCCTCATCTGCGAGTGGCTGGGCGGGGGCGCGGCGAGAGGCGACGGGAGCATCGCCGGCGCGGAGGTCGAGGAGCGGATCTTCGCCGTGTTTCCGGAGGTGAAGGCGCTGATGCCGAGAACGGGCCTGCATCTGAGCGGTGGCCAGAAGAAGATCGTCGCGATCGCGCGCGCGATGGCGCTGTCGCCCTCCATCCTGCTGCTCGACGAGCCCTTCGAGGGGCTCGCGCCCGTGGTCGTCACGCGCTTCATCGACGCGGTGAAGAGAATCAAGGAGATGGGCATCTCGCTTCTCATCGCCGAATCGAACCTCGCGACCGCGACCCGCATTGCCGACCGGCTCTACGCGATCGACCGTGGGGAGATCATCTACGAAGGCAGCCCCCAGGCGGCGCTGAAAGACGACGCCGTCATGAAGACCATCCGCGGCTGAGGAATTCCAGCACCCGCGCCGGCAGCCAGCCGAGATTGCCCGGAAAGCCCCCGCTGACGAATCCGACGTGGCCCCCGCTCGCCGGCTGCTCGAGCAGCACCGCGGCGCCGACTTCATGCGGCGCGGGAAGCACCGCGCCCGGCAGGAACGGATCGTTCCGCGCGTTCAGCATCAGCACCGGCACCTCGATCCCCCGCAGCCGCGGCTTCGCGGATGCGCGCGTCCAGTAATCGTCGGTGTTCCGGAAACCGTGCAGCGGCGCGGTGACGGCGTCATCGAACTCGCGCAGCGTGCCCGCCGCGCGCACGCGCGCCGCATCGACGAGGCCGGGAAAGCGCGCGAGCTTCGCAAGCGATTTGCGTTTCATGCTTGACAGGAAGTGGCGCACGTAGAGGAGGTTGAAGCCGCGATCGAGCGCGTTGCCGGCCGCCATGAGGTCGACCGGCGCCGAGACCGCCACGGCGCGCTCGACCACGTCTCGTGCGGCGGCGCCGGACTCGCCGAGCCACTTGAGCAGCGCGTTGCCGCCGAGCGAGACGCCGACGGCGAGGAGCCGGGAGGCCTGCGGCCGCAGCCGCCTGAGCACCCAGTCGATTTCCGTGCTGTCCCCCGAGTGATAGGCGCGCGGCAGGCGATTCAACTCGCCCCCGCAGCCGCGGAAGTGGACGACGACCCCGCGCCAGCCCCGCTCCATCACCGCCGCCATCAGCGCCAGCGCGTAATGGCTGCGCGAGCTTCCTTCCAGACCATGGAACAGCACGACTAACGGGGTTTGTCCTCGATCCTCAATCCTTGATCCTCGATCCTGGTCTTGCACCCAGTCGAGATCGATGAAGTCCCCGTCAGGAGTGTCCCAGCGCTCGCGACGGTAATCGATGCGCGGCCGCGGCGCGGCGAGCGCGGCATAAATGGTCTGCGCGTGCCCGCCGGGAAGCCACCAGGGCGCGCGGTAGGGAATCTATTTCCCCCTGACGTAGGCTGCGGCCCCGGTTCCGGCAAGCCGGCCGAACACCGCGCCGGAGGTGAGCCCGGTGCCGCCCGGGTAGTTGTGATAGAAGATGCCGCCGACCATCTCGCCCGCGGCGTAGAGCCCGGGAATGGGCTTGCCCGCGGTGTCCTCGACCTCGCCCTCGCGGCTGATCTTGACCCCGCCGAAGCTGAAGGTGACCCCGCACGTCACCCCGTAGCCCTCGAAGGGCGGCTGGTCGATGGTGTTCGCCCAGTTCGACTGGTTGATCTTGAGCCCCACCGTGCAGCGCCCGTCCTTCACCGCCATGTTGTAGGGGATGTCGGTGCGCACCGCCTTGTTGTACTCGCGGATCTCCTGCAGGCAGCGCGCGGCATCCACCCCTTCGAGCTTCTTGACGAAATCCTCGAGCGTGTCGGCGCGCACCTTCGTCACCTGCTTGATGCGGTACTCGTCGCGCAGCGCGGGGATGATCTTGGCGTCGAAGATCTGCCAGGCGAACATGCCGGGCTGCTCCAGCACCACGCGCCCGTACTTGGCGTAGGTGTAGTTGCGGAAGTCCGCGCCCTCGTCGACGAAGCGCTCGCCGCGCGCGTTCACCATGATGCCCCACGGGTAGCTGTGCTTCTGGAACTGGTCGCCGACCGCGAGATCGCCGAAGGGCGGGGCGTTCATGTCCCAGCCGACGGCGTGGCAGCCGGACCAGTGGCCGTAGGGCATGGCGCCCGCCTCGAGCGCCATGCGGATGCCGAGGCCGGTGTTGTAGCGCGTGCCGCGCACCTTGGCGAGGTCCCAGCCCGGGCCGAGGTAGCGCGCGCGCATCTCCGAATTCGACTCGAAGCCACCGCACGCGAGCACCACCGCCTTCGAGCGGATCTCCACGTTCCTTCCCTGTTGCTTCGCGCGCACGCCGAGCACGACACCGTCATCGTTCGTGACGAGCCCGATCGCCGGCGTATCGTAGAAAATCTTCGCGCCCTCGCGCTGGCAGGCCTTGTGCTCGTTGTCGATCAGCCCGGGCCCGCCGCCCCAGGTCTCCGCCGCGAGCCCGCCCCAGAATTTGAAGCGGTTGCCGTCCACCTTGTAGGACTGGCGGCCGTAGCTCGCCTGGAAGCGCACGCCCTTCTTGCGCAGCCACACCAGCGTCTCGAAGCTGCGCGAGATCAGGATCTCGCACAGATCGGGGTCGGTGCGGTACTGGGTGATGCGGCCCATGTCGTCGTAGTAGTGCTCGGCGGTGTAGGCGCCGAAGTCGTGGGTCTTCTTTTCCTCCGGGGTGAGGTCGGGAATCAGCTGGGCGAGGTCCTCGACGCCGTTGTAGACGACGCGCATGAGGCCCGCCGTGTAGCGGCTGTTGCCGCCGCAGTCCTCGATGGGCGCGGCTTCCAGCAGGATGACGGAGGCGCCGCCTTCGCGGGCCGCGAGCGCCGCGCTGCAGGCGGCGTTGCCGGCGCCGACGACGATGACGTCGGGCTTGCCGAAATCGGAGCTCATAGTGTCCTTTCCGTTCAGTGGAGCGTCTTGGGCGGGGCCGCGCGCCGCGGCTCGGGGTCCACGGTCGCCGGCGCCGGGGCGGGCGATGCGTGGTGCGCGACCATGCGCCAGCCGCGCTCGGTCCGGAGGTAGATGTTGGTGGCGATCACCGGTCCGCGCGGGCGCGTCTCGCCCGCGAGGGTGATGTGCTCGTAGACGCTGTGCACGGCGAGCATCATGCCCTGCACCACCTGGCTCTCGCGCAGCTGGAAGCGCAGGGTCTGGCCGCTCGCGAAGATCTGGCGCCAGGACTCGCGCACGCTTTCCACCCCGGAGAGGCGCGCGCCGTTGGGGTGCACGCAGTAGATATCGTCGTCATCGGCCCAAACGGCCATCATCGCGTCGAGATCGGCCTTGGTGAGGGCCTCGTAGAACGCGGACTCCGCGTCCTGCGGACTGGCGAACAATGCCTTCTTCATACTCGCGAAATTCTATCAAAGTCGATTGCGCCGAGTACGCGGTCGGGCGTCAGCTGCATCATGCAGTTGAAGTGGCCGAGCGGGCACTCGCGCCGGAAGCACGGGCTGCACGGGAGATCGAGCTTCACGACGCGGGCGTTGGGAGAGAGCGGGGGCGTGAAGCCCGGGCTGCTGGAGCCGTAGAGGGCGATCAGGGGCTTGCCGAGCGCCGCCGCGAGGTGCATGAGTCCGGAATCGTTGCTGACGACGAGGGAAGCGGACGCGAGCAGGTCGATCGCCTCGGTCAACGTCGTCTCGCCGCACAGGTTGCGGCAGACGCCGCCGGAATGCCGCTCGATGTCCGCGCCGATCTGCCGGTCATGCCGGGAGCCGATCAGCCACACCGCGCAGCCGCGCGCGGCGAGCCCCTGTGCGAGCTCCCCGAAGTAGCGCGCGGGCCAGCGCTTGGCCGGCCCGTACTCCGCTCCCGGCGCGAGCACCGCCGCCGGCCGCGCGCGGTCGAGCCCGAGCCGCGCGAGCAGCGCGCGCCGCTGCGCCTCGTCCACCCGCAGGCCGAGCGCGGGCAGCGGCGGCTTGAGCGGCTCGCCCCGCGGCAGGCCGAGCGCCGCGTAGCGCTGGGCCATCTGCGGCAGGCGCTCGCGGTCGAGCTTGCGCGCATCGGTCAGTATCCAGTGCCGCAGCTCGCCGATGTAGCCGGTGCGGTTTGGAATGCCGGCGAAAAATGGCACCAGCGCGGACTTGAAGGTGGTGGGCAGGACGATCGCCTGGTCGTAGCGTTCGCCAGCGAGCGATCGCCCCAGACGGCGCCGGTCCCCGAGCCTGAGCTCACCATGCAGGAAGGGACTTTCGATTGCGCGGCGCACCTCGGGCATGCGCTCGAGCAGCGCGAACGTCCAGCGCGGGGCGAGCACGTCGAGCGCGAGGCCGGCGTGGCGCGCGTGCAGCAGCTTGAAGAGCGGCTGCATCAGCACCGTATCGCCGACCCAGGACGGACCGACAACCAGGATCTTCATGACTCCCACCACCCCGTCACTTCGAGAGTCCCCGCCCGTCCCGCCGCGCTGCATCGCGTCGGGCGTTCGCCGGCTCGGAGGCATGCTCCTCGAAACCCCGGCTCACCCTCAGGCAGGAGGGGACAATCTTGGCGCATCAGGGACGCATTCAATGTCCCGGCGCCGGGGCGCTGCCCTTGTAGATATAGCGCGTCCCGCAGTAGGGGCAGAGCGCCTCGCCGGTCTTCTCGATCGGCAGGAACACGCGCGGGTGCGCGTTCCACAGCAGCATGGAGGGCATCGGGCAGTGCAGCGGCAGGTCCGCGGCCGCGACCTCGATCAGGCGCTGGCGGTTCTCGGTCTGCTCGGGCATTCTTATCCAGCCACCGGCGTCAACCAGTCGCGGTACTTGTCCGACTTGCCGGTCACGCAGTCGAAGAACGCCTTCTGCAGCTTCTCGGTCACCGGCCCGCGCTTGCCGCTGCCGATGGTGCGGTTGTCGAGCTCGCGGATCGGCGTCACCTCGGCCGCCGTGCCGGTGAAGAACGCCTCGTCGGCGCAATAGACCTCGTCGCGCGTGACGCGGCGAGCTAGGACCGGCATGCCGAAATCCTGCGCGATGCGGATGACCGAGTCGCGCGTGATGCCCTCGAGCGCGGAGGTGAGCTCCGGCTCGACGAGCGTGCCGTTGCGCACGATGAAGATGTTCTCGCCCGAGCCTTCGGCCACGAACCCGTCCACGTCGAGCAGCAGCGCCTCGTCGTAGCCGTCCTGCGCCGCCTCCTGGTGCGCGAGGATGGAGTTCATGTAGGTGCCGACGGATTTCGCCCGGCACATCGTGACGTTCACGTGGTGGCGCGCGTAGGAGGAGGTCTTCACGCGGATGCCGCGCTCGAGTGCCTCCGCGCCGAGGTAGGCGCCCCACGGCCAGGCGGCGATCGCCACGTGCACGGCCACGCCCCTGGCCGAGACGCCCATCGCCTCCGATCCGTAGAACGCGATGGGGCGGATGTAGCAGGACTCCAGCTTGTTCGCGCGCACGACCTCCTTCTGGGCCTCGACCAGCGTGCGCTTGTCATATGGCAGCGGCATGCCGTTGATGTGCGCCGAGCGGAACAGGCGGTCGGTGTGCTCGCGCAGCCGGAAGATCGCGGTGCCGTTCGCCGTCTTGTAGGCGCGCACGCCCTCGAACACCCCCATGCCGTAATGCAGCGTGTGGGTGAGCACGTGGGTGGTCGCGTCGCGCCAGGGCACGAGCTTGCCGTCGTACCAGATGTGCCCGTCGCGATCGGCCATCGAAGGCATGTGAAGAGGCTCCGGCGAAAGCCGCTATTCTAGCCGCTGTGCTCGCATCGTGGAACCTGGAGCCGGGCGCCCGGAATATTGCAGCCGGAAGCGGAACTATTGAACACACCGGAGCCGTTCGAGGCTGGTGGTAAATGCAATACGCAAGTAGAATTGCTTCCGGGTTCGAAGCCGCCGGAACGGGGTCCGTTCGGGTTGCGGTCTGCAGAGGGAGAAGCGATGGCGCGCGATGCGGGCAACTGGCTGGGCAATATCGGCCAGCGCGTCATTTTCAGCACCGACAGCGAGCAGGAAAAGCTCAACAAGACGCTCGCCATCTTCGCCTCCGGGCTGATGGGCTTCGGCGCGATGCTGTGGCTCGCCATCTACTGGGCGATGGGCATCAAGTTCTCCGCCACGGTGCCGCTGTGCTACCTGGTCCTGTCGGCGAGCTCGCTCGGGCTCTACCTGTGGAAGCGCAACTTCGAGCTGTTTCGCTTCATCCAGGTGAGCCTCTTCCTCTTCGTGCCGTTCATCATGCAGTGGAGCATCGGCAGCTACGTGAGCTCCTCGGGCGTGATGCTGTGGGCGCTGCTCGCGCCGATCGGGGTCATGATCTTCCAGGGCCCGCGCGAGTCGCTGCCGTGGTTCTTCGCCTACATCGTGATGACCGCGATCTCGGGCTTCTTCGACTACTATCTCGGCGACAGCGCGCAGCAGGGCATCAAGATGGAGTCGGTTGCCGTGTTCTTCTCGCTCAACTTCGCCGCGGTCTCCACCATCGTCTATCTCCTGATCAGCTACTTCGTGAATCAGCGCGACAAGCTGCAGGCGCGCGTCGACGAGCAGTTCAAGCTGCTCCAGGACGAGCAGCAGAAATCCGAGCGGCTGCTCCTCAACATCCTGCCCGGCCCGATTGCGCAGCGGCTGAAAGAGCAGCACGCGACCATCGCCGACGGCTTCTCGGACGTGACGGTCATGTTCGCGGACATCATCAATTTCACGCGGCTCTCGGAGGAGATGCCGCCCAAGTTCATGGTGACGCTGCTGAACGAGGTGTTCTCGCACTTCGACCAGCTCGCCGAGAAGTACGGGCTGGAGAAGATCAAGACCATCGGGGACGCCTACATGGTCGCCGGCGGCCTCGACGAGCACCACCGCGCCCCCGGCGTCAGCGCCGTGGAGCGCGACTATTGCAGCGCGATCTGCGGCATGGCGACCGAGATGCGCGACTACATGGAGACGCTCTCCGGGATCCGCCGGGCGCGCCTGCAGATCCACGTCGGCATCGGCACCGGCCCGGTGGTGGCGGGCGTGATCGGGATGAAGAAGTTCATCTACGACCTGTGGGGAGACACCGTCAACATCGCGAGCCGGGTCACCGAGCAGGCGGGGCCCAGCACGATACTGATGGATGCCACCACCTGGCGGCGCGTGCGCAACGAGTTCGATTTCGACGGGCCGCAGTCGATCCACGTCAAGGGCAAGGGCGAGATCACCGTCTACCGCCTGCTGGGGCGCAAGGCCCAGGCCGCCGGGGTCGCCAGCGCCGGCGGCTCCTGACGATCCGATCGAACGGGCGTTGGTCATTCCCGCGGAGGTGGGAATCTAACGACTATCTCAAGAACCCAGTCGTTCGCGCTTCGACTCTGACCGTTCATCCTGAGCGTAGCGCGGATGCCGCGGGGCGGGTCCTGTCAGAGCGGTCGTGATCTTCTCCGGATTTCCCCGCCCACCTGGTCAATTGATCAGGACAACTCCCCGGGACAGTCAGTACCAGTACCGGAAATCCGGAACCAGATCCCAACCGCCCTGCCACCCGGCCCGCGGAGACTGGCCAATGCGCGGGTGGCAGAAGGGTCGGGGTTTGATCCGAGGCTTCCGGTACGGGTATTGACTCCAGAGAACGCGCGGGCCAAGTCAATTGCCCGGATGCGCGGGAAGCCTCGGAGCGGGCCCCGACCGTTCTGACAGGACCCGCGCCGTCCCTGAGAGTTCGGATGCATGCTCATGCTGCTCCGGGGGTATTTTTGACACGGGTTCTAGACACCCATCACGCTTTTCCATAGCTCGCGCACGGCCCGGATTTCCTGCGCGACCTCGCCGGGCGCGATGCGGGCGTATTTATCGCCCTTCAGTCGCAACCCGTGCTGGAGCTGGCGCAGCCGCCGGTAGGCGTCGTGCGCCGCCTGCGCGCGGTCCCCGGGGAGCAGCCCGAGGCGCGCCGCGAGCTTGAGGAGAGCGAGGTTGCCGATGTTCCCGGTCAGCTCCGCGTGCATCCGGGCGTGGCCCAGCACGAGGTACTGCACGGCGAACTCCACGTCGACGATGCCCCCGGGATCGTGCTTCAGGTCGAAGAGCTGGCTGCGGTTGGGGTGGGCATCGTGCAGCTTCGCGCGCATTTCCGAGATCGCCTGGCGCAGCGCCCCGAGGTCGCGCGCCTTGCGCAATACGGAAATTCGCAGCGCCTCGAACGCGGCGCCGATCTCGCGGTCCCCGGCGACGAAGCGCGCGCGCGTGAGCGCCTGCTGCTCCCACACCCAGGCCTTCTCCATTTGGTACTCGCAGTAGCTCTCGAGCGGGCTTACCATCAACCCGCCCGCGCCGTCGGGGCGGAGCCTCAGGTCGGTTTCGTAGAGCACCCCTGCGGGCGTGATGCTGGTGAGCCACCGGTTGATGCGCTGGGCGAACCGGGAGTAGTTCTCCGCCGCCTCCGGCGCGGGGTCATCGTACAGGAAGACGAGGTCGAGGTCGGAGGCGTAGCCGAGCTCCTTGCCGCCGAGCTTGCCGTAGCCGATCACGGCGAAGCGCGGGGTCTCGCGATGCGCGGGGCGCATGCGCCACGTCGCGTGCAGCACCTCCTCCAGCACCACGCACGCAAGATCGCTCAGGTGGTCGCTCAGCGTCTCGATCGGCAGCAGGCCCGCGAGGTCCTGCGCGATGAGGCGCAGGGTCTGCGCGTGCTTGAAGTGGCGGAGAATGTCCATTTGTTTCTCGGTATCCCCCGCGGCCTCGTCCATCAGCGCCCTGAGTGACCGGGTCGCGGACGGCCAGTGGGGCGCGGCATAGAGCGCCCGCGCATCCAGCAGCTCGTCGAGCAGTATGGGATGGGCAGTCAGGTACTGGGCGACCCAGGGGCTTGCGCTCATCATCGCGGCAAGCCGGGACAGCGCCTGGGGGTACTCCTTGAGCAGCGCGAGGTAGGCGCCGCGGCGCGCAATGCTCTCGAGCAGCCCGATCAACCGCTCGAGCGTGACGTCGGGGTCCTGCCCGGCCGCCGCGGCCTCCACCGCGAGCGGCACCAGGTGGTCGAGCAGCGCCTGGCTCGCGGCCGGCATCTCGCGGTAGCGGCTCGCCGCGCGCATGCCGCGCAGCCGCTCGCCGATAGCCGCGGGATCGCGAAAGCCGAGTCCCGCGAGCAGTCCGGTCGAGCGCTCGACGTCGAGCGCGCCCTGCCACAGGCGCGCGAGCGCGTGCTCGCTCTCGGGCGCGGCGGCGAAGATCGCCTCGAAGTGCCGGGTGACGTTGCCGCGGTGCCGCTCGAGGGCGGCCGCGAGCGCTCCCGGATCGTGCAGCCCCATCGCCTCGGCGATCAGCGCGCGATCGGCATCGCCGGCGGGCATGACATGCGTCTGCTGGTCGTCGAGATACTGCAGGCGGTGCTCGAGGTTGCGCAGGAATCCGTATGCATCGGTCAACTCCTGCGCCGCCGCCTCCGGCAGCAGGTTGCGCCGCGCGAGCTGCGCCAGCACATCGAGCGTGGGCTGCGTGCGCAGCTCGGGCTCGCGCCCGCCGCGGATCAGCTGGAACACCTGCGCGATGAACTCGATCTCGCGGATGCCGCCGGGTCCGAGCTTGATGTTGTCCGCGATGTCGCGGCGCTCCACCTCGTGGCGGATCTGCCGGTGCAGCTCGCGCAGGGCTCCGATCGCGTTGTAGTCGAGGTGCCGGCGATAGACGAAGGGCTGGACCCGCTCCATCAGCTCGGGGCCGCGGTCGCCGGTGAGCAGGCGCGCCTTGATCCAGGCGTAGCGCTCCCATTCCCGCCCCTGCGTGACGAAGTAGTTCTCGAGCGCATCGAAGCTCGTGGCGAGCGGCCCGGCATCGCCGTAGGGCCGAAGCCGCATGTCCACGCGGAACACGTAGCCGTCGGCGGTCGCTTCGGAGAGCGTCGCGATCAGCCGTCGGCCGAGCGCCGTCCAGTACTCGTGACTGCTGATGGGACGCGGCCCCTGCGTCTCGCCCTCCTCCGGATAGGCGAAGACGAGGTCGACGTCGGAGGAGACGTTCAGCTCCGCGCCGCCGAGCTTGCCCATGCCGATCACGTGAAGCTGCTGCGCACGCCCGCTCGCGGCGCCGAGCGCGCGGCCGTGCCGCTCCGCAAGCCGCTCCTCGAGCCCTGCGAGAGCGTGGGCGATCGCGGTTTCGGCAAGCGCAGTCGTCGTCGCCGTCACCTCCGCAAGCGTTGCGAGACCGCCCAGGTCGCGCGCGATCAGACGCAGCATGACCCGCTTGCGCAAGGCGCGCAGCGCCCGCTTGAGCGTGTCGTCATCCGCCGACGGGTGCGCCTGGAGGAACGCCTGCATCTCGGCGCGACTGAACGGCTGACCCGTTCCCGCATCCAACCCGAGTGCAGGCTCGGCCTCGAGCAGGCGCTCGACGTAGCGGCTGAGCCGCGCGGCGCGCGCGATGTGCGCGTCGGCGCGCGGCGCCGCACGCGCGTTATGGGATTCCATGGCGGGTTCGGGTTAGAATACGTAAATCCTTGACTCAATATCGCATTTTTTCCAAGCCCAGGCAAAAACCGAAGGCCCCTGGGCGGTTCCGGTGGCTCGGCATCGGCTCGCTCTGGGTGTATCGCGTGCTCACCTGGAGCGTGCTGGCGGTCGGACTCGCGTTCGCCGGGACGGTGATCGCGCTGCGCCACTGGGTGCTGCCCGACATCGAGAGCTACCGCGAGGACATCGAGCGCATCGTCAGCGAGCGCACGCGGCAAAAAGTCACGATCGGAGCGATCCACGCGCAGTGGGAGGGCCTGCGCCCGCAGCTCGTGCTCGAGCGCGTCACGGTACATGACGCCGCGGGACGGGCGGCGCTCGAGCTCTCACGCATCGACAACACCCTGTCGTGGTGGTCAGTGCCCGCCCTGGAGCTGCGCTTCCACTCTCTCGACATCTACCGTCCCACGCTCAACATCCGCCGCGATGCGCAGGATGTCGTGTCGATTGCCGGGGTTGAGATCGCCGAGGGCGGCGGCGGAGGCGGGAACCCGTTCGCTGACTGGCTGCTGCGCCAGCGCGAGATCGAGATCCACGATGCAACGATCGTCTGGAACGACGAGCGGCGCAAGGCGCCCCAGCTCGAGCTGAAGAACGTCCACCTGCATCTCGTCAGCAGCGGCGGCCGGCACCGCTTCGGGCTGCTGGCGACCCCGCCCAGGGAGCTGGCTGCGCCGCTCGATGTGCGCGGAGACCTGCGGGGCAACAGCCTCGCTGCGCTCGCCGACTGGAACGGGAAGCTCTTCGTCCAGCTCGACTACGCTGACATCGCCGCCTGGCGCAACTGGGTGTCCTTTCCCATCGAGTTTCCCCGCGGCGCGGGCGCGCTGCGCGCGTGGCTGACGTTCAGCCGCCACCGGCTGGTCGAGGCCGTCGCAGACGTGCAGCTCGCCAACGTCAACACGCGCCTCGGCTCCGACCTGCCGCTGCTCGACCTGTCGCGCTTGTCCGGGCGGCTGGGATGGAAGCAGTCCGACACCGGCTACGAGATCACGACCTCGCGGCTCGGGCTCACCACGACCGGCGGCATGGCGCTGCCGCCCGCGGATTTCCTGTTGCGGATCGAAAACGGCGCGGGTTCGCCCTCCGGTGGCGAGATGCAGGCGAGCGCGCTCGAGCTCGCGCCGCTGGTCGCGCTCGCGGATCACCTGCCGCTCGGGCAGGAGACGCGCCGGCAGCTCGCCGAGTACTCGCCCCGGGGCAGCGTGCGCGATGTGGTCGTGCGCTGGACCGGGGACTGGAGCGCGCCGCAGCGCTACAGCGTGCGCGGGCGCTTCCAGCGCATTTCGCTCAACCGCTCGGGGCGGCTCCCGGGATTCGCCGGGATAAGCGGCATGGTGGAAGCGAGCGAGCGCGGCGGCACGCTGTTCCTGAACTCGCAGAAGACCGTCGTGGAGATGCCGCTGGTGTTCCAGGATGTGCACGAGCTCGACGCGCTCTCGGCGCAGATCTCCTGGGCGAGGAGCGGCGCGGACACCGAGCTGTGGATCAACAACGTCGCGTTCTCCAACGCGCACCTCGCCGGGTCGGTGTTCGGGGTCTACCGGACCGCGGGGAGCAAGAAGGGCAGCATCGACCTCACCGGCCGGCTCACGCGGGCCGACGCGCGCTTCGTGAGCCGCTATGTCCCGCTCGTCCTGAGCCAGGCGACCCGCGACTGGCTCGACGCCGCGTTTCTCGCCGGCCACTCGAGCAACGCCACGCTGCGGCTGAAGGGCAGGCTCGAGGACTTTCCGTTCCGCGGCGGCGCCAACGGGGTGTTCCAGGTCACGGCCCGGATCACCGACGGGGTGCTCCATTACGGGAAAGGATGGCCCGACATCTCGAACATCGCCTGCGATCTCGTGTTCCGCTCGGAGCGCATGGACATCCACGCCTGGGAGGGCACCATCCTGGGCGCGCGCCTCGCGAAAGTGCGGGTCGGGATTCCCGACCTGACGCCCGGAAAGGAGACCCTCAATGTGGCGGGAGAGGCCGAGGGGCCGACCGCAACGTTCCTCGAGTTCATCGAGAAGAGCCCGGTCGCCGGGATGATCGACGATTTCACCCGCGGCTGGCAGGCGCAGGGCGCGGGCCGGCTGGCGCTGAAGCTCGCCATTCCCCTGGGCGATACCTCGAAGAGCACGGTCGCGGGCACCTACCAGTTTGCGGGCAATGCAATCACGATTTCCCCGGAGATACCGGTCGTGGAGCAGGCGGGCGGCCGGCTCGACTTCACCAATACGTCAGTGCGCACGCAGGACGTGAAGGGCGTCCTGCTGGGCGGGCCGGTGTCGATCTCGGCATCGACGGTACGCGAGGGCCCGGTGCGGATCGACGCCCAGGGACGGGTCAACGCCGACGCGGCCCGCCGTACCGCAGCACCGCAGTGGGTGCAGTACCTGCGCGGCGCGACCGACTGGCGCGCGACGTTGCGCGCCCGCGCGCGCAGCGCGGACGTCGTGATCGAATCGGACCTGCAGGGCCTCGCGGTCAATCTGCCGGCTCCGCTGGCGAAGGCGGCCGCCGAGACCTGGCCCACGCGCTTGGAGCGCCGCGTCACGGCGGCGGGCCAGGACCGGCTGAGCCTGTCCGTCGCCGACATCGTCAGCATGAACCTGCTGCGGCGGATCGAGGGCGAGCGGGCCAGGATCACGCGTGGCAGCATCCGCTTCGGTGCCGCCGCCGCGGTGGAGTCCGACCGCAACGGCGTTTGGGTGAGCGGCGCGGTGAAAGCGCTCGACGCCGACCGCTGGATCGCAATGTTGGGGCGGGGCGAGGGCGCGACGCGCGTGGAGTGGGGTGGCATCGACCTTCGCCTCGGCACGCTGGATGCGCTGGGATTGCGCTTCAGCGACCTGGCGATTCAGGCCTCCGCCACGGGCGCGGAGTGGCAATCCACCCTGTCCGGGAAGGAACTGGAGGGGACCGTCGTGTGGCAGCCGCAGGGCACCGGCAAGCTCGTGGCGCGGATGAAGGCGTTCGCCATTCCTGCGTCGACGCCCGGCGCTGAAGCGGCGCCGAGCGGCGAGGCGCAGGCCAACACGGAACCACGGGACTTCCCCGCGCTCGACATCGTCGCCGAGCAGTTCCGCGTCCGCGACCTGCAGCTGGGGCGGCTCGAGCTCACCGCCGTGCCAGAGGGACGCGACTGGCGACTCGACCGGCTCACCCTCGTCAATCCCGAGGGGAAGCTGGAGCTGGACGGCATGTGGCAGCTCTCGCTGCCCCGGCCGATGACGCAGGTCAACCTGCGCCTGGAAGCGAGCAACGTCGGCAGCCTCCTCGCGCGCCTCGGCTACCCGGAGGGCGTGCGGCGCGGCACGGCGACGCTGCAGGGATCGCTCTCGTGGGCAGGCGCGCCCTATGAGCTCGATTACTCGACGATGTCCGGCAAGCTCGAGCTCGAGGCGGCCAAGGGGCAGTTCGTCAAGCTCGACCCGGGCATCGGGAAGCTCCTCGGCGTCATGAACCTGCAGTCGCTGCCGCGTCGCGCGACGCTGGATTTCCGCGACGTCTTCAGCGAGGGCTTTGCCTTCGACGAGATCGCCGGCGCGGCCTCGATCGAGCGCGGCACGGCCACCACCGAGGGCTTCCGCGTCCGGGGGCCGGCCGCGGGCGTCGTCATGTCCGGGACGGTGGACCTCGCGCACGAGACCCAGAACCTGAGGGTGCGCATCACGCCGCAGCTCACGGAGTCCGTGGCGGTGGCCGGGGCGCTCGTCGGCGGGCCGATCGCCGGGGTAGCGGCGTATCTCGCGCAGAAAGCGCTGAGAGATCCCTTCGGCCAGGCCGCCGCCTACGAGTACGACGTCGCCGGCACCTGGTCCGAGCCGACGGTGAAGCGGGCGCCGCGCCCGGTGGTCGAAGTGGGACCCCAGACGGGGCCCGAGTAACCCGTGAGCGAATCGAATTCGTCCTTCGGCAAGTCCCGCCCTCACGTCGCGAGGTCCGACGCGCAGCCCGGCGTGACGCGCATCGCGGCGGTGCAACTCGCCTCGGGGCCCAACGTCAAGGGCAACCTCGACGAGGCCGGGCGCTTGATCGAGATGGCGGCGGCCCAGGGCGCGAAGCTGGTGGCCCTGCCGGAGTACTTTCCCATCATGGGGATGCGGGACGACGACAAGGTCAAGGTGCGCGAGAAGCCCGGCGCGGGCCCGATCCAGGAATTTCTCGCCGCGACGGCGCGCAGGCATGGCATCTGGCTCGTCGGCGGCACCGTGCCCCTCGAGTCCTCGAGCCCCGACAAGGTGCGCAACAGCTGCCTCGTCTACGACGGCGAGGGCCGGCTCGCCGCGCGCTACGACAAGATCCACCTCTTCGGCTTCGCCATGGGCAAGGAGCGCTATGACGAGGAGCGCACCATCGAGCCGGGGACCGAGGTCGTGACCGTGGACACGCCGTTCGCGCGGCTCGGGCTCTCGATCTGCTATGACCTGCGCTTCCCGGAGCTCTACCGGGCGATGAAGCCCGTGGATATCATCCTCGTGCCCTCGGCGTTCACCGAGACCACGGGCAAGGCGCACTGGGAGACGCTCATCCGGGCGCGCGCCATCGAGAACCTCGCCTACGTGCTCGCGCCGGCCCAGGGCGGATACCACGTCAACGGGCGCGAGACCCACGGCGACAGCATGATCGTGGATCCCTGGGGCGTGGTGCTCGACCGGCTGCCGCGCGGCTCCGGGGTGGTTTCGGCCGGGATCAACCTGCAGCACCTGCGCAACCTGCGCCAGGCCCTGCCTTCGCTGAACCATCGGACGCTGCACCGCTGCTGAAACAGTCGTCATTCCCGCGCATGCCGCGGGGCGGGTCCTGTCAGAGCAGTTGTGATCTTCTCCGGATTTCCCAGCCCGCTTGGTCAATTGATTTGGATAACTCCCCTGGACAGCCAGTACCAGTACCGGAAATCCGGAACCAGATCCCAACCGCTCTGCCACCCGGCCCGCGGGAGTGACGGGTATACTGAGCGCCGATGAAACCCGAGAACCGCCAGGAGACCCGCGTGCTCGAGCGCGAGACCTCCTTTGCTACCGCGAACGAGGTCCTGCTCGCGCCGTACTCCCTGGATTCCCGCCAGCTGCAGTCGGTCTTCGGCCAGATCCTGGCGCACCGGGTGGACTACGCCGACCTCTACTTCCAGTACACGCGCAGCGAGTCCTGGAGCCTGGAGGAGGGCATCGTCAAGTCCGGCAGCTTCAATATCGACCAGGGCGTGGGCGTGCGGGCGGTGAGCGGGGAGAAGACCGCCTTCGCCTATTCCGACGACATCAGCTTGACCGCGCTCGAGGCCGCGGCCCAGGCGACGCGGGCGATCGCGCGCCAGGGCCAGGCCGGCCGCAAGCGGGTGGCGCGCCGCGCCGCGGGCCACAATCTCTACACGCCTCACGACCCGATCTCCGGGCTGCCGGACCCGGCCAAGGTCGCGCTGCTCGAGCGCATCGAGCGGCGCGCGCGCGCGCTCGACCCGCGCGTGACGCAGGTCATGGCGTACCTCGCGGGCGAGTACGAAGTCGTTCTGGTCGCGCGCTCGGACGGCATCCTGGCGGCCGACGTGCGTCCCCTGGTGCGGCTCTCGCTCCAGGTGATCGTCGAGCAGGACGGCCGGCGCGAGCAGGGCAGCTCCGGCGGCGGCGGGCGCTTCGACTACGCCTATTTCACCGACGAGGTGGTGGAGGACTACGCGCGCAAGGCCGTCGACCAGGCATTGGTCAATCTCGAGGCGCGGCCCGCGCCCGCCGGCACCATGACCGTGGTGCTCGGGCCGGGCTGGCCCGGCGTGCTGCTGCACGAGGCGATCGGTCACGGGCTCGAGGGCGATTTCAACCGCAAGGGCACGTCCGCCTTCAGCGGGCGCATGGGCGAACGGGTCGCTGCGCCGGGCGTCACCGTGGTGGACGACGGCACGATCGCGCGCCGGCGCGGCTCGCTCAACGTCGACGACGAGGGCCAGCCGACGCAGCGCAACGTCCTGATCGAGAACGGCGTGCTGAAGGGCTACCTGCAGGATAGCCTCAACGCGCGGTTGATGAAGGTGCGCCCCACCGGCAACGGCCGCCGCGAGTCCTACGCGCACATCCCGATGCCGCGCATGACCAACACCTACATGCTGAACGGCGGCATGCCGCGCGAGGAGATCATCGCCTCCGTGAAAAGCGGCCTCTACGCGGTCAATTTCGGCGGGGGGCAGGTGGACATCACCAGCGGCAAATTCGTCTTCTCCGCCTCCGAGGCCTACGTGATCGAGAACGGCAAGCTCGGGCATCCGGTGAAGGGCGCGACGCTGATCGGCAACGGGCCGGACGCGCTCACGCGCGTCGCGATGATCGGCGACGACTTGGCGCTCGATCCCGGCGTCGGCACCTGCGGCAAGGAAGGCCAGAGCGTGCCGGTCGGCGTCGGCCAGCCGACCCTGCGGATCGACGGCCTCACCGTCGGTGGCACGGTTTAGAATCTATCCAAAAAACAAGATCGTTCGCCCTTCGTCTCCGACTGTTCGTCCTGAGCGCAGCACGTATGCTGCGGGCCGGGTCCTGTCAGAGCGGTCGTGATCTTCTCCGGATTTCCCAGCCCATTTGGTCAATTGATCAGGACAACTCTCCGGGACAGCCAGTACCAGTACCGGAAATCCGGAACCAGATCCCAACCGCTCTGCCACCCGGCCCGCGCCATTAACGGTCGACCTCTTGGTATAATTACTTGATTTGTATGGCAGAAGCGAAGACACAGTACCGCACCGACGACCTCCGCATCAAGGAGATCAAGGAGCTCGTGCCGCCGTCGCACGTGCTGCGCGAGTTTCCGGTCTCGGAAAAGGCGGCGGCGACGACCTACGAGACGCGGCAGGCCATCCACCGCATCCTGCACGGGGCGGACGATCGCCTGCTGGTGATCGCGGGCCCGTGCTCGATCCACGACGTCAAGGCGGCGAAGGAATACGCGGGTCGCCTGAAGCGCGAGAAGGAGCGGCTCGAGGCCGAGCTGCTCATCGTCATGCGCGTCTACTTCGAGAAGCCGCGCACCACCGTGGGCTGGAAGGGGCTCATCAACGATCCGCGCCTCGACGGCAGCTTCCGCATCAACGAGGGGCTGCGCGTCGCGCGCGAGCTGCTGCTCGACTTGGACGAGATGGGCGTGCCGGTGGGCTGCGAGTTCCTCGACATGATCACCCCCCAGTACATCGCGGACCTGGTGGCGTGGGGCGCGATCGGCGCGCGCACCACCGAATCGCAGATCCACCGCGAGCTCGCCTCGGGACTGTCGTGCCCGGTCGGCTTCAAGAACGGCACCGACGGCAACGTCAAGATCGCGGTGGACGCCATCCGGGCGGCGCAGGTGCCGCACCATTTCCTGTCGGTCACCAAGGCCGGCCACAGCGCGATCGTGGCCACCGCCGGCAACGAGGACTGCCACATCATCCTGCGCGGGGGCAACAAGCCGAACTACGACGCGGCGAGCGTGGATGCCGCGGCCCGGGCGCTCGCGGAAGGCGGCGTCCCCGCCCGCCTCATGATCGATTTCAGCCACGGCAATTCGTCCAAGAACCCGCAGAAGCAGGTGGAGGTGGCGGACGACGTGGCCGGCCAGATCGGCGCCGGCGAAGCGCGCATCTTCGGAGTGATGTTCGAGAGCCATCTCAAGGCTGGCCGCCAGGACCTGGTTCCGGGCAAGGAGCTCAGCTACGGCATGAGCATCACCGACGGCTGCATCGGTTGGGACGATAGCCGGAAGGTCCTAGGCATCCTGGCCGACGGCGTGCGCCGGCGCAGGCTGAAGGCCCAGCGGGCCGAGTAAATGGCGGCAGCTGGCGGGCTGTTATATAGTGTGACGGGCCGATTCTGAGGGGAACGGGACGGCAAGATGGCGCAGATCGATCCGGATACCAACCCGGGGCGGGGATCGCTGAGGTCGCTGGAGCGCGTCGGCAAGGGCACGGCGATCGCCAACGAGATCTTCAGCCTGGTGGGCAAGTCGCTGTTCTTCGCCGAGTTCTCGCGCGAGGACATCTCGGACCTCGCGGGCTACATGGATGTCTACCGCGCGCAGGCGGGCGAGACCCTCATTCGCGAGAACGAGGGCGGCGATTTCATGCTGCTCATCATCGAGGGCAGCGTGGACATCTTCAAGCGGGGGCTGCGCACCGGGCAGCAGCACATGACCAGCGTCGGCCCGGGCATGACGCTCGGCGAGATGTCCATGATCGACGGCGAGCCGCGGTTCGCGACGTGCGTGGCCACCGAGACCACCGTGTTCGCGGTGCTGCACCGGGACGACATGGCCAAGATCATCCTCGACCACCCCAGCCTGGGCTCGAAGGTGCTGGTGAAGCTCGTATCGATGCTGTCCTCGCGCCTGCGCCAGACCAGCGCGCGCCTGCTCCAGCACATGGAGCGCAGCATCATGGTGTGAGGGCGGCAGCGCTCCTCTGCGGCCTGCTTGCTGCGGGCGCGGCGTATTCGCAGGCGGTTTCCATCCAGGATGATCGTGGCAGGACGGTGCGGCTCGCCGCGCCGGCGGCCCGCATCGTCGCGCTCGCGCCCAGCCTCGCCGAGCTCGCCTTCGCCGCGGGCGCGGGCGGGCGCCTCATCGGCGTCGCGCGCTTCAGCGACTATCCGCCGGCCGCGCGCGAGATTCCGCAGGTGGGAGACGCCGCGCAAGTCGAGCTCGAGCGCGTCGCCGCGCTCAAGCCCGACCTCATCCTCGCCTGGAAGAGCGGCAATTCCGCGGCCGACGTCACCCGCCTCGAGGGCCTCGGCTACCCGGCGTTCGTGAGCGAGCCCGCCCGGCTCTCGGACATCCCGCGCCTGCTCAACGCGATCGGCGCGCTCGCCGGCACGCGGCCCGTGGCTGCCGGGGCGGCGGAGGCGTTCGAGCGCGAGATCGGTACGCTGCGCAGCCGCCACGCGGGAGCGCGCCGGGTGCGGGTGTTCTACCAGATCTGGCACAAGCCGCTCCTAACCGTGAACGGCGCGCACGTGATCAGCGACGTGATCGCGCTGTGCGGCGGGGAGAACGTCTTCGCGGACGTGGGCCAGTTGACGCCCTCCGTCACGCTGGAGGCGGTGATCACGGCGCGGCCCGAGGTGATCCTGGGCGGGGCCTCGGCGGGCGGGGAGAAGGCGTTCGTCGCGTACTGGCGCGCGTCCCCGGTGCCGCGTCTGCGCAAGCTGCCCGCGTACTACGTCGACCCCGATACGATCCAGCGGCAGACGCCGCGCATCGCGGCAGGAGCGCGCGCGGTGTGCGCGGCGCTGGAGCAGGTCCGGAGCGGCCGCCGGTGACGCAGGCGACGCCTCAAAGCCAGCGGCGAACCTTCGACGCGTAGGCGGCGTACTCCGCGCCAAACCGGGCCGACAACGCCCGCTCTTCGGGCGCAATCTGAAACCGGTTCATATAGGGTACGAAGGCCACCGGCCCGAGCAGCGCCCAGGGGGACGCCAGATAGACCGCCCATCCGGCGAGAATAAAGAGCAATCCGACGTACATCGGATTCCGGGAGATCCCGTACACACCCGAGCGAACCAGGCTCGATGTCGTTTCCGGCTTCATCGGGTTGATGGTCGTTCGCGCAAGGGCGAAGGAGGCCATGCCCGCGATGTCGAAGAGGCCCCCGGCCAGCGCGAGGATCGCCGCGGTGGCGATGCGGATGGGCCCCGGCACTTCCAGCACGGGGGGAGCGAAGGAGATTGCCCACATGGCGCCCGCGAAGAGCGCCGCCGCCACTGGCGGGGGAACCCTGAGCTCGAGCGCCTTCAAGGCGTGGCTCTACTCGCGATATTCCCCCCGGCCCGCCGGGTACTGCTTCTCCCAGTTCTTCCCGTCGGTCTGGGTGATCTGCATGTCCTCGACCGTGCCGGGATCGAGGCAGCGCGCGTTGACGCTGAAGCCGTCCGGGTGCGAGCGCGGCACGTAGAAGGACTTGACGCCGCATACCGAGCAGAAGAGGTGCTTGGCGACGCCGGTGTTGAAGGTGTAGGTCGTCAGCGCCTCGCGTCCGCTCAGGAGCGTGAAGCGGTCCGCGGGCACGACCAGGTGCAAGTAGCCCGCCTTGCTGCAGATCGAGCAGTTGCACTCGGACACGCGGATGCGCGCGGGGGCCATCACCTCGAAGCGCACGCGGCCGCAGTGGCAGCCGCCCGTGTGCCGGACGTTCACTGGAACTTCAGGGCCGCGGGCGAGATCAGTACTCCGAACTGCTCGCACCAGATTACGATGCTGCCGTACTTCCTGGGGTCCACGCCGGCCGGCACCGGGTAATTCTGGCTGCCTTTGAAGGCCTTCAGGCGCCCGAGGTCCACGAACATCGTACGCGCGACGTTCGTGGAGGGCACGACGTTCGCCTCCGGCACG
>DATBMB010000149.1:0-34320 GCA_036555035.1 Burkholderiales bacterium
CCGAGCGCGCGATGCAGCCCGATGGAGGCGGCGTTGGCACTGTCGCCGATGATCGCGATCATCTCCCGGTAGCCGGACGCAGCCGACAATTCCAGCACCCGGGCGAGGAGCGCGCGGCCGATGCCGCCGCCGGTGGCCCCGGGATCCAGGTACACCGAATCCTCCGCCGTGTATCGATAGGCGCTGCGCGGGCGGTAGCGCGTCGCGTAGGCGAAGCCCACCACCGCCCCGCCGCGCTCCGCCGCCAGGTACGGCAGGTTGACCGCCATCGCGGCCTCCCGCCGGCGGCACATTTCCGCAAGGTCGGGCGGCTCCTCCTCGAACGATGCGGTGCCCTTCAGCACGTGATCCGCGTAGATGGCCTGCACGCGCGCCATGTCCGCGTCGGCGGCGGCTCGGATCACGATTGCGGGAAGGTTGCTCACTGCAGGGGGGCGACCTTGCCTTCCTTCACGAGCCTCGCCCAGCGCTCGACGTCGTCGTTGTAGTACTGGCCGAACTCACCGGCAGGCAATGGCACGGGCTCGGAACCGACCTGCGCCAGCCGGTCGCGCACCGCCGGGCTCTTCAGCGCGGCGGCGGTCGCCTGCTCGAGCCACGCCATCGCTTCCGGAGGCGTTCCCGCCCGCGCAAAGAAGCCGAACCACACCGCGAACTCGTAGGCCGGGAAACCCTGCTCGGCGACGGTGGGAACGTCCGGCAGCGCCTGCGAGCGGCGCTTCGAGGTCGTCGCAAGCGCGCGCACCCGCCCGCCTTGCACCTGGCCGATCGCGGAGCCCATGACGTCGAAAAGCAGCGTGATACGTTGCGCCATCAAGTCGGGATAGACCGCGCCGCTGCCCTTGTAGGGCACGTGCAGGAGCTGGATGCCGGCCATGTCCTTGAACAGCTCGCCCGCGAGGTGGCTGCCGGTGCCCGGGCCGGAGGAGCCGAAGGTGAGCTCGCCGGGTCTTGCCCGTGCGGCCTTGATCACCTCGGCGAGCGACTTGTACGGCGACTCGGCGGAAGTCACCACGAGGTTGGGAATCGCGGCGACGCCGGCAACCGGCGCGAGATCCTTGCGCGGGTCGAACGCCAGCTTCATCAGGCTCACGCTCGTGGCGAGGCTGCTCGCGGCGAAGAGAAACGTGTAGCCGTCCGGTTTCGCGACCCGGGCGACGTACTCCGCGCCGACGTTGCCCCCCGCCCCCGGACGCAGCTCGACGATGACGTTGCGGCCCAGCGCGTTCGACATCTCCTGCGCCAGCGGTCGGCCCAGCACCTCGGCCGTTCCGCCAGCGGCATAGGGCACGATCATGGTGACGGGTCGCGTGGGATAGCCCTGCGCCGATGCTTCGCGGATCGCCGTGCCCATCGCGGATAGAGCCGTGATTGCGGCAAGCGCAATTCCAGTTGCCTTTTTCATGTCATTTCACTCCGGCCGTATTCCCCCCTCGCGGATGATCGCCTGGTAGCGGAGGTACTCCTCCTGCATGAGCCGCATGAAGCCGTCCGGCGTGCCCTCGGGGGTGGATTCCGCGCCCTGGCGCACGAAGCGCTCGCGCATCTCGTGCTTGCGCAGGCCGCGCACGATGTCGCCGTGCAGCTGCTCGACGACGCGCCGCGGTGTGCCGCGCGGCGCGACGATGCCCGACCAGCGGTCGAACTGCGCCTCCGGCAGGCCCGCCTCGGCGATCGGCGGCACCTCGGGCAGCGCCGCGCTGCGCTGCGGCGTCATCACCGCCAGCGCGCGCAGCTGTCCTTCGCGCACCGGCGCGAGCACCGCCGGCAGCGTGAGCACGGTGTAGTGCACGCGCCCGAGCCCCATCTCGACGATCGAATCGGACAGGTTGCGGAACGGGATGTGCATCGCCTCGCCGCCGAGCGCGCGCGTGAAGATCTCGCCCGCGAGGTGCGACGCCGAGCCGATGCCGAGGGAGGCGTAGTTGAGCTCGCCGACGCGCACGCGCGCGTACACCGCGAACTCGCGCGGCGTGCGCACCGGGATCACGGGCGTCACCACCAGCACGTTGGTGATCGATGCGACGTGCGCGACGCCGACGATGTCGGCCAGCGCCCGGTACGGCGGCGGCTCGCGGATCAGCTCGGTGATGAGGCGGGTGACGCCCACCATGCCGAGCGTGTGGCCGTCGGCGTTCGCCCGCGACACCAGCATGTTGCCGATCAGCCCGCCCGCGCCGGTGCGGTTCTCGACGATGACGCGCTGCTGGTAGAACGCCTCGAGCTCGGTGGCGAGCAAGCGCGCGAAGAAGTCGTCCGCCGCGCCCGGGGGATAGGCAACGATGATGCGGATGGGCTTGGCCGGGAAGGCGGCGTACGCCGCCGGCTCCGCCGCCGGGCACGGGGCCGCGCCCAGCAACGCGCCGGCCGACAGGAACCTCAGGAAACGGGCTGCGCTCATGCTCCCCCCGGGCCCAGGCACGATAGCGTGCGCCGGGGGGGACAGCAAGGGCTCGCCGCCTTGCCAGCGCGGGGTGGCCGGGACTACATTGATCGCGCATCGGCAACGGGGAGGAAGGGGTGGCCAGGAAGATGCAGGCATGGCTCGCGCCGATCGCGGCGGCCGCGCTGACCGCGGGCTGCGCGGGTCTGAACGAGACGCCGCGGCCGGCGCACCCCGTCGAGGGCGTGCGCAAGGTCGTGGACAGCCTCGCCGCCGATGTCCGGAAGCGAACGGAGGAAGAGCCCTTCCGCGGCCTGCCCGTGGTCGTGCGCACCACCACCGCGGCGAGCATCGAGCCGATCATCGCCGAGCTCCTGCGCACGCGGCTGGTGGATGCCGGCGTGGCGGTCGAGGCCGTGTGCGCGGCGCGTTGCACGGAGATCACGCTGCAGGAGTTTGCCGTCGACACCGCCAGGCCCACGGGCCTCTCGGCCGGACAGATCCTGACCGTTGCCGGCGGAAGCGTACCGTTCGTGGGAGGCCTGATCCGCACGCTTGGCGAGCAGCAGCGGGAGCAGGAGCGCGCGGCAAACCGCGCCACCGGGGTGTTCGTGACCTTCGCCGCCCGCGACGGCTCCCGCTATACCGCGCGCGCGCACGTCGTGGCGATCATCTCCGCGGGCGACGTCGCGCTCGAGCGGCAGTAATCCTCCCACCACCCCCGCCGCTACGCTGCGCGCCCCCTCCTCAGGCAGGAGGGGAATTCTATTTGATGCCGAGGAGCTTCGCGGCGGTTTCGCCGAGCATCATGCGCCGCTCCTTGTCGGTGAGGCCCGGCGCCTTGAGGATGTGATCCACCGACTGGCTCTGCCACGGGATCGGGTGGTCGGTGCCGATGACGAGCCGGTTCGAGCCCACTTCGGCGGCGAGGTGCCGCAGGGCCTCCGAGGTGAAGACCAGCGTGTCGTAGTACATATCCCGCAGATATTCCGTCGGCTTCTTCTTGAGCTTCACGCCGGTGTCCATGTCGGGCGCGACGCGGAGCGAGTTGTCCGAGCGCGGCGCGTAAGACGGCAGGTAGCCTCCGCCATGCGCCGAGCAGATCTTCAGTCCCGGAAAGCGATCGAGCGTGCCCTCGAAGATGAGGTGCGAGAGCGCGATGGTGGTGTCGAGGGGATTGCCGATGGTATTCGCGAGCCAGCCGTTGCCCTTCAGCCGCGGCGCGAGGTCGGGCGTGCTCTGCGGGTGGATGAAGATCAGGATGCCGAGCTCCTCGGCCTTGGCCCAGAAGGGATGGAACATCGGGTCGGAGAATTCCTTCCCCGCGACGCTCGCGCCGACCGCCGCGCCGCGCAGCCCGAGGCGCTTCACCCCGTCCACCAGCTGCTGCACGGCCAGGTCGGGATATTGCAGCGCGACCGAGGCGAACGCGACGAAGCGGTCGGGCCAGGTCGCGCAGTACTCGGCGAGCCGCTCGTTCTGGATTTTCACCACCCTCGCCGCGATGTCGCGCTCCGCGTGGTACCACTGCGGATTGATGCTGATCGCCTCCACGTCGATGCCCTGCTCGTCCATCTCGGCGATGCGCCGCGGCCCGACCTGCTCGATTCCCGGCCCGCGCTGCGTCTCGCGCGACTTGCCCAGCAGGGCCATCGCCTCGGGAATGATGCAATGCGCGTGCACGTCGATGGTCTTGACGCGCTTGCCGCCCACCTTGACCTCGCGGCGGCGCGGAGCGCCCTTCGCGCGCGGCTTCGCCGCCGCGGCCGCCTGTGCCTGCGCCTGAGCCGGAGCGGCGGCAAGCGCCTCGCAGCCGGTGAAGACGATGGCAGGCGAAGCGCCGGCCGGGTTCACATCCTGGTTGGCGTGGGTGTGCATCGGTTTCTCCCTGTCTGAAAGCCCGAAAAGCCGCAAGTATACGGTGGAACGGCGCCCGGCAATCCGCAGGCGGCGCGGTCAGGCGGGCGCGCGGCGCCGGCGCAGCTCGCGCGCGACGAGGAAGGCGCCGAGCGCAAGCCCGGCGAGGTCGGTGACAAGGGCGCCGGGGAACATGTCCGCCGGGATCAGCGTCAGCACGCCCGCGACGATGAAAAGCGCGCGCGCTCCCGACGCCACCGGCGCGTAGAAGTAGCCGACCACGCCGATCGTGCCGAGCCAGATGCCCACTGCTGCGCTCAGCACCGCCCACGCGATCACGAGCGGCGAGCCCTGCATCAGCAGGCTCGGCGAGAGCGCGAACAGGAACGGCACGATGTAGGCGGCCCAGCCGATGCGCGTCGCCGTCCAGCCGGTCTTGTCCACGTCGGAGCCGGCGATGTTGGCGGCGGCGAAGGCGGAGAGCGCGACCGGCGGCGTCACCATCGACATCACGCCGAAATAGAGCAGGAACATGTGCGCGGCCATCGGCGTGATGCCGACCTTCACCAGCGCCGGCGCGATCAGCGTCGCCATGATGATGTAGACGCCTACTGTCGGCAGCCCCAGGCCGAGCACGATCGCGATGACCGCGGTCAGCGCCAGCATCGCCGGCAGGCTCTCGCCGGTCGCGGCGAGGAGCTGCAGCGTCATGCCGAACGCGAGACCGGTGATGTTGAGGATGCCGATGAACATGCCCGAGACCGCGCAGATGAGGATGAGATCCACCACCGCGCTCCCGGTCGCGACGATCGCCTTGACGAGATCCTTCAGCGGCACGCGCTCGCCCTTGTAGCCGAAGGCGAGCGAGAGCACGATCAGCACCCCGGCGGCGAGGAGCGCGCAGTACTCGGCGCGGAGGTTCAACTCGACAAGCGCATAAATGAGGACCCCGAACGGCAGCGGGAAGTACCACCCGGCCTTGAGCACCGGTGCAAGGCGCGGCAGCCGCCCCGCCGGCTCGCCACGGATGCCGCGCTTCGCGGCTTCGACGTCCACCTGGAAGAACAGGGCAAGGTAGTAGAGGAACGCCGGGATGATGGCGGCGATCATCACCTCGACGTAGGGCACGCCCAGCACCTCCGCCATGAGAAAGGCCGCCGCGCCCATCACCGGCGGCATCAACTGCCCGCCGGTCGAGCCCACCGCCTCGATCGCGGCGGCGATCTGCGCCGGGTAGCCGGAGCGCTTCATGAGCGGGATGGTGACGACGCCGACCGCGGTGACGTTCGCCACGGCGCTGCCCGAGATCATGCCGAAGAAACCGGAGCCCACCACCGCGACCTTCGCCGAGCCGCCGCGGTAGCGCCCCATCCACGCGCGCGCGAGGTCGGTGAAGAACTCCGAGCCGCCGCAGCGCCCGAGGAGCTGGCCGAGCAGGATGAACGGGACCACGACGAGGATCCCGATCTGCAGCGTCGCGCCGAGGAGCGCGTTGGTGTCGAGGTTGAGATAGACCAGCAGCCGCGTGAAATCCACCGGCCGCGACTGGAAGATGCCCGGCAGGTGGTGCCCGAACATCGCGTAGATCACGCCCGCGGCCGTGAAAACGACGAGCGAGAGGCCCGCCATGCGGCGCGTGCCCTCCCACACCAGCAGGCACAGCGCCGCCGCCATCAGGATGCCGTCGAGCGGGCGCTCCGTGAGCTCGGTGGAGAGCTGCGGGTAGCGCCACGCGAGGGTGAGGCACAGCGCGAGCCCGCCGTAGGCCGCGGCCTGGTCCCACCACGCCGGGCGCGGGCGCGTGACGAGAAAGCAGATCGCGATCGCAAGACCGAGCACCACGAGCAGCAGCTGCTCGGTGTAGAGGTTGAGGCCGAGGACCGAGCGCTGGAGATCCAGCACCCAGCCCACCACGCAGGCGACGAGAAGCGCCTGGAGGACGAACAGCGTGCGGGCGTGAGGCCGCTTGCCGGCGGGGGTCTCCTCGATGAACTCTTCAGACATCGAAGCGCGTCACTTCGCGCCGATGCCCTTCTCCTTGTAGTACCGGACGGAGCCGGGGTGGAAGGTCGCCGGCATGCTCTTGTGCATGTTGTTCGGGTTGAAGCCGTTGAACGCGCGCAGGCTCTCCACGAGCTTGGGCTTGTTCTCGAACATGGCCTTCGCGATCCTGTAGACGGTGTCGTCCTTGACGTGCGCGCCCACCGCCACGAGGTAGTCGTAGGCCATCAGCTTGGTCGGGCCGTCGAGGCCCACGAACGCGGGCGAGGGCTTGACCACGGTGACGTAGGCGTAGGGCATCAGCGCGCGCATCGCGGCCAGCGCGGCGGGGTCGTCCGGCACCGGCAGATAGCGGATGCCGCCCACCGCCTTGTGCACCTCGGCCACCTTCGCCGCGCCGATCGCGAAGAAGCCGCCGTCGATCTTGCCCTCCATGAAGTCGTCGGCGCCGCGGATCACGTTGGGCACCAGCACCGGCACGATGTCCTTGTTGCTCACGCCGCCGGTCGCGAGGATCGCGCTCACGATGCGCTCCAGCGTGACCTGCGCGGTGAAGCCGTAGGGCACGCGCTTGCCCTTCAGGTCGGCCAGCGTCTTGATCGGGGAATCCTTGCGCACGAAGATGCTCGAGTAGAGCGGGAAGATCACGCCCAGCACGCGGAGATTCGCCTGCTTGCGGCCCGCGTAGGGCCCCTCGCCGTTCACCGCCTCCTGCATCTCGAGCACGTTGCACACGGTGAGATCGAGCTCGCCGGAGTTCACCAGCGGCAGCACCGCGCTCGAGCCGGAGTACGGCTGCACGCGGCTCTGGATGCCTTCGGCCTCGGCCATGGTGCGGGCGATCGCCGAGCTCATGTTGTAGCCGATCGAGCCCTGCGGCGCGCTGCCGAAGCCGAGGACCTGCGCCTGCGCGCCGCCCGCGAGGAGCGCGGCCGCGGCAAAAGCCAGGATGCGTGTCATGGTGCCCTCCTTTGGTGTGACGTTTTGGCCGGCCAATTTAGCATACCTGGGTCAATCCCAGCCCATCGCGGCGCGCCAGGCCTTCCTCACCTCATCCGGCTGCCCGGCGAGCCAGGCGAACTCGCGCTGCGCGGCGCCGCCCAGCACGCCGTCGCGCGCGAGGCGGTCGCGCTCCTCGCGCGTCAAGCCGCGGGTGAACGCCTCGCGCCCGGCGACCGGCAGCGGCACGCACGCGTTCAGGCCGGGATCGCGGATCACCGCCTTGGGGTCGGCCCCCTGCGTGATGGCCTCCAGGTCGGCGAGGAAGCGGCGCCGCATCATGATGATGCCGCGGTCGCTGCGCCCGAGATGCTCCTGCCCGCGGTCGGCGACCGTGCCCTGCCCGGCCCACGCGAGGAAATCCTGGTTCATGAGGTGGGTCGTGATCCAGCGGCCGTGCGCGTCCTTCACCGGGCTCGTCCAGTAGGGGATGCGCGTCTGCACGTAGGGCTCGCGCTCCGCCGGCACGCGCGAGAAGAACCAGCCGACCGAGAGCGTCGTCGCGTCGTCCACCGGGACGCGCCACTCGAAATGGTTGCCGGTGAAGAGCGCGTTCGGCCACAGGCACACGCGCCCGACCGTCCACAGGGGGCTCGTCTCGCCCTGGCCCTCGCGGATGCGCTTGTAGACGATGCCGTGCTCGAAGTCCTCGAACTCGAGGCGCAGGTGCCGCGGCGCGTACGGCCCGCCTTCCCCGCGCAGCCGCGCGCCCCAGTTGTCGTGCAGCCACTCGAAATGCACCGGGTCGGCGGAGTTCTCCTGGGCCTGGAACCAGTTGCACGGCACCTCGCTGAACACGACCTGCACGAAGCCGTTCGGCCAGGTGAAGGGCTCCCAGTTGGGCACGAGCGGCGCGGGCTCGGGACCGAGGTACGCCCACAGCAGCCCGGCGAGCGCCTCGACCTTGTAGGCCTTCAGCCGGATGCGCTCCTTGTAGCGCGAGCCGGGATCCGCGGTGTCCTCGTACGGCTGCTCGATGCAGCGGCCCGTGTGGTCGTAGCACCAGCCGTGATAGTGGCAGCGCAGCCCGTGCGCCTCGACGATGCCGCTCGCAAGATCCGCGCGGCGGTGCGCGCAGTGCCGGTCGATGAGACCGTATTGCCCGGAGCGGTCACGGTAGAGCGCGAGATCCTCGCCCAGCAGCCGCACCGCCTTGACGGGATGATCCTCGAGCTCGGCGACGGCGGCGATCGGGTGCCAGTAGCGGCGCAGCAGCCCGCCCATCGGCGTGCCCGCGCCGACCTGCGTCAGGATGCGGTTGGTGCCCTCATCCATCACCGCTTCTGCAGCGACTCCGGATTGACGACGTACTCCGTCCGCGGCGCCCCGTCGAGCACGGAGAGGAGGTTGCGCACCACCGTCACCGCCGCGCGATCAAGCGACTCGCGCGAGTTGCCGGCCATGTGCGGTGAGACGATGACGTTCTTCAGCGTGAAGAGGGGATTGTCGGTCAACGGCGGCTCGGGCGAGAACACGTCGATGCCGGCGCCGGCGAGCCGGCCCGAGGCAAGCGCGGCGTAGAGCGCCGTCTCGTCCACGATGCCGCCGCGCGCGGTGTTGATGAGCCGCGCCGTGGGCTTCATGCGCGCGAGCCGCGCGGCGTTGAACAGGTTGACGGTCTCGGGCGTCTTGGGGCAATGAACCGTGACGAAATCGGCGCGCGGCAGCGCCGCGTCGAGGTCGGCGACCGGCTTGCAGGCCGCCGCGCGTATCGCCTCCGCCGGAACGTAGGGGTCGTAGACCTCGACCGCCATCTCCATCGCGAGGCAGCGCTTCGCGATGCGTGTGCCGATGCGGCCAAAGCCCACGATCAGCAGCGTCTTGCCACGCAGCTCGGTGGGAAGAAAGTTGTAGCGCTCGGACCAGCGGCCGGCCCGCGGCAGCGCGTCCATCATGGGGCCCTTGCACATCGAGAGCATCATGAAGAGCGCGTACTCCGCCACGGTCGGCGAGTTGTCGGTCCCGATGGTCAGGAGCGGGATGCCGCGGCCGGTGAGCGCCTCGACGTCCACAGCATCGAAGCCCACTCCGATCCGCCCGACCGCCTTCAACCGCGGCGCAGCCTCGATGTCCCCCGCGCGCAGCGGCGTGGAAGTGAGCGCGACGCCCTCCGCATCGGCGAGCAGCCGCCGGAACTCGGGATTCGGGACGGTCGGGGCGAACGGCACGGCGTCCACGTCGGCGCGGCTTCGCGCGAGCTCCCACCCGGTGCGCGCCATCGTGTCGGGCAGGAGCAGCCTTCTCTTGCCGGTCGTCATGGGGAGGTATTCTACGTCACCATGGCGAGGGCCACTTTCCGGCTTGACGGCGAGCCGGCGGCTATTTCACCAGGGTGACCGGGACGCCGGCGAGGTGGACGACTTTGGTCGCAACCGACCCGAGCAACAGATTGCCGAGCGCGGTCATCCCGCGCGTGCCCATCACGATCGAATCGCATCTCAGGCGGCGCGCCAGGTTCGCGATCACCGCCGGGGCGATGCCGATGACGGCGTGCGCCCGGCAGCGCACCCGCGGCAGACGCGCATGGGGGATCGCGCGCGCCAGGATCCCGGCGGCGCGCTTCTTCACGGCCGCCTCGTGCTGCCGCGGCGTGATGTAGGCGCGCACCATCCCGTAGTCATCGAACGGGGGCTCGACGTTGACGAGGTGCAGCGTCACCGGGCAATACTTCGACTGCGCGGCGGCATAGCGGACCGCGCGCAGCGCGTTCTTCGAGCCGTCCACGGGCACGAGCAGGGTTCTCATTTCGCCGCCTCCACCGGGTTCACAAGCGCAGTCTAGCAGCCGGGTTCCGGACGGGCTTGATCCTGATCAATCGAGCGGCGGCGCGTATGCTTGCATCCCGGCGCACCGTGGCGGTGCAAAATACGCCCTGGCGCCCATTTTTCTTGCAGCGCGCCTGCCGCATGCCTGCAACGCGGCACCGGCATGATGTTTGCATCGGTACAGCGCTCATGAGCTATTCACGCGGATCCGTTCTCTGCCTCTCGTCCGGCGGCTTTCATCGCGTGGCCTACCTCGATTGGGGAAGCGCCGCAGCCAACCACGTCGTGCTCTGCGTGCATGGTCTCGCGCGCAACAGCCGCGATTTCGACTTCCTGGCCGCCGAGCTCGCGCGGAAGTGCCGCGTGATCTGCCCGGACGTGGTCGGGCGCGGCGACAGCGAATGGCTTGCGGACAAGAGCGACTACCGTTTCTCCACCTACCTGGCCGACGCCGCGGTTCTGCTGGCGCGGGTGACCGCGCCGAGGCGGTCGGTGCTGAGCGGTCTGTTCGGCCGCTGGCGCGCTTTCCGCCGCGAATCGAAGCGGATCGACTGGATCGGCACCTCGATGGGGGGATTGATCGGGATGCTGCTCGCGGCGAAGCCGGGCTCGCCGATCCGGCGGCTCGTGCTGAACGATGTCGGCCCGTTCGTGTCCTGGGGCTCGCTCTACCGGCTGAAGGGCTACGTCGACGGCGGCCGCTCGTTCCCGTCCGTGGCCGCGGCCGAGTCCTGGGTGCGCGAGGTTTGCGCGTCGTTTGGCCGCCTCACGGACAAGCAGTGGCGTCACCTTGCGCGGCACAGCGTCTCCCAGGCGAAAAAAGGCGGCTACCGCTTGCGCTACGACCCGGGAATCGGCGAGGCCCTGCGCGGACATTCCGACCCCGAATTCCCGCTCGGCCCGAATTTCCTCGCCGGCGTCGACCTGTGGAGCACGTGGGCGCAGGTGCGCTGCCCGGTGCTGGTGCTGCGGGGCGCGGATTCCGACGTGCTCTCGCGCGCCACCGTGGACCGCATGCGGTCGGAGAAGCCCGACCTGCAGTTAGTGGAATTCGATGGCGCGGGTCACGCGCCCGCATTGATGGACCCGGCGCAGATCGCCGCGGTCACGCGCTTCCTGCTGCGCTGATACGGACGCGGCGGCGCGTCAGGGCATCGCACCGTCCAGGATCCACTGGCGGATCACGTCCACCGTTGCCTGCTGGAGAAAGGGCGGCCCGTCGGCCGGCATGCGGCCCCCGACGATCGCCGTTCCCTCGAGCTTCTGGATGAGCAAGCTTGCGTCCGGATCCATGGGGATCACCCGGGTCAGAAGCATGTTCTGGGAGCTCACGACATTGACTAGATTGGCCCAGCTTGCGCCGGGATCGAGAATGAGCCCCGCCTGCGCCGATGCCGCGTTGTGGCAGCCTGCCTTGGCGCAGCTCGGCGTGAACACGATGGCCTGAATGGACGCGAGCGTCGGCTGCAGCCCGGCCGGGGGCGGCGCCGCGGGAGGCGGCGCTGCGGCAGGCGGCGCGTCTTCGCCCCCACCCCCGCACGCTGCGAGCGCGAGAAGCAGCACCAGCCCAGACAGTCGCAAGGTCGCGAGGTTCATACTGCCGGCAGGAAGCCGAAGCTCAGCGGGCTGAAGTTGGTGATGTTGGGCAGAACCAGCGACAGCTCCGCCTGGCTCACCCCGAGCCAGCGCGCGAACGTCGCCGCGTACTGATCGACCGAGATGCCCGGAAGCAGGTTGCCCTGCCCGATATCCACGCTGGAGCCGAACACCGTGGGGCTGAAGGTGCCGTAGACCTCGCGGCCCGCGACCGCGCCCCCGAGAACGAAATGGTGCGCCCCCCAGCCGTGGTCGGAGCCATCGCCGTTCGAGGTGAGCGTGCGCCCGAAATCCGAGGCGGTGAAGAGCGTCACGTTGTCCTGCATGTTGAGCTGCACGAGCCAGGAGTAGAACGCGTCCACCGCGGCATTGACCCGCGCCAGCTGCTGGGTGTGCTGGGTGAGGAGGAAGTCGTGGTTGTCGAAGCCGCCGATGCTCACCAGGAACACCTGACGGTTCGATCCGATCGTCCCCTGCGCGGCGATGATGCGGGCGACGACGGCGAGCTGCGAGGCGAGGCTGTTATTGGCGGGGATCGGAGGCGAGAGCGTGGCCGCGGCCGGAAGCGCGGCGGCGAGCTGCTCGTTCGCCGTGATCGACCGGTTCGTCACCACGCGCAGCTCGTTCTCGAAGAGGTTCGGGCTCGTGCCCGTGATCATGCTCCGGTACGCGGTCGACGCCGCGGTTCCGCTGGATCCGTAGATCGTGCCGGAAATGCTGGAGATGGCGGTGGGCCCGCTCGAGCCGACCTGGTACTGGAGGACGTTCTGGCCCGACAGGAAAACCGAGTTGCCGCCCGCGGAGATGCAGGTGAAGATCGTGCTCGTATTCTGGCCCGCGAGGAGATCGCCGATACGGCCGCCCCAGCCGATCCGCGCCCCTTCGCCCAGGGGCTGATACGCCTGCCACACCGACTGCTGGTCGTTGTGCGAAAAGAGCTTCGGCGGCAACGGCACCGACCGGGCCTGGTATTGCGCCTTCGTCGTCGGCCGGACCAGCGGCCCGACGTTGGCGACGACGGCGAGCCTGCCCTGGTCCCAGTGGCTCTTGAACGCGGTCAGCGCGGGATGGAAGGCAAACTCGCGCCCGCCCTGCGACGCGACCGGGCCGGTGGCATTCGCGGCGAGCGCCATGTCGCGCGGCAGCGCGATCGAGGAACGCGACGCGCTGTACTCGCCGTACGACGCGAGGTCGTAGGGAATGAAGGTATTGGTGTGGTCGTTGCCCCCGTAGAAGAACAGGCACACGATGGCCTTGTAGCCGGGGGCCGACTGCGCCGAGGCCGCGCCGATCGCGGCGAGGTTGAGAGCGAACGGGCTCGCAGCGCCCGCGACCGAAAGCAGCGAACACGTCTTGAGGAAATGCCGGCGGGATGCGCGCATGGGGATCCTCCGGAGGCTATTTCTGGACGAGATAATCGGGCGAGGACAGCGTGAAGAACACCGCGAGCCGCGTGCGGTTCAGGCGCGCCGTCGCCGCGTTGGAGCCCGGGTACGGGATCGAGTTGACCGCGGTCACGATGAAGCCCCGGGTTGCCGCGCTCATCGTCCCGCAGGTGAGGAGCTGGCTCACGCGATCGACCAGGAGATTGGCGTCATGGGCGAGCGCGATCTCCGCGGAATAATCCGGCTGGACGTCGCGCGGGGAATTGGACCCGGAGCCGTTCTGCACGATGCTGCGCATGAAGTTCGAGTAGCCGGTCACCGTGACCTCGTTGACGATCTGCAGCTCGGGAGCCACCAGGCCCGCCGTCGCGATCGCGGTGTTGGGCGGCACGTAGCCCGGGCGGTAGAAATTGAATACCGTCGGCGAGCGCATCGGCGACTGGCCGAGCGAGGTGGCCGGGTCGTCGGTCGTGCCGACGAGGAAGTTGCCCGAGGCGGACCGCGCCTTGAAGGCGCGCATCCAGTGGGCGAGCCGGAGCACCGGCTCGCGCGTCTTGCCGGGGTCGGCTGCGGTCACGCTGCGCGCCTCGATGTCGAGCAGGATCGCGGCGATCGTCGCCTTGAGGTCGCCGCGCTGGCCGCTGCCCACGGTGTAGGCGCCCGACTGGTAGCGCCCGGTATTGAACGCCTGGGCGACGCGCCCGACGTAGGCCGGCGTGGGATTGCTCGTCACCAGGCGCTGGATCAGCTGGCGCGCGATGAAGGGGCCGACGTTGGGATGGGCGGCGATGACATCGAGCGCGCGGTTGAGGTCGCCCATGGGATCCGGCGTGGTGCTGGCCCCGATGGTCGTCCCGAGGAACGTCTTCTCCGAGGTCGAGTGGAATTGCGGGAAGGGCTGCATGGGCATCACTTCCCGGTTCGGAGACTGCGTGCCGCTGCCGTTGAAGCAGCTGGTGGAGGTGCTGGAGCACCCGGACCAGGAGAAGCCCGTGAACACGCGCGACAGGCCGACGATGTCGTCGGGGCCGTAGGTTTCGACCGGCTGGCCGTTGCCGTCCATCTGGGGCGTGCCGTCCGGATTCAACCGGTAGAGCCCGATCGAGAACAGCTGCATCACCTCGCGCGCGTAGTTCTGGTCGGGCACCCGGTTCGTCGCCGGATCCTCCTTGCGGTTGCGCAAGTGCGAGAGGTAGAGCCCCATCATCGGGTGCAGCGTCACGTCCTGCAGCAGCTGTCGATAGTTGCCGAAGGCATTGCGCGCGAGCATGTCCATGTACGAAGCCACGCCGCGCCGGAAATTCTGGAGGTTCGCGTCCTGGAGCGAGATCACGAAGATCTGCGACAGGGCGAACGCCACGCGCCGCCTCAGCTGGTCCTGGCCGATCGCCGCCTCCCGCCAGAAGGTATGCATCACGTGCTGGTCGCCCAGGGTCGTGGGGTCCACGGAGTTGACGTACCCCTCGTGGGTGCGCGCGCTCGGCATGAAGAACTGGTCTTCCAGGATCGCGCTGTGGCCGTACTGCCGCGCCTTGGCCATTTCGGCGTCGTTCGCGCCGAACGAGACCTGGTTGAGGAAGCAGGCCGCCTCGTTCGCATCCGGCAGGGGATAGGCCGACGGCGGGACCGCGGCGAGATTGACGCCGCTGCCCACCGGGCCGGGGTCCGACTGTGCAGATACTGCGGCGGTGTCTCCCTGTCCGCAGCCGGCGAGAGCCGCGGCGAGCAGCGCTGCGCAGAGGGCTCGAGTGATATGGCGCATCGTCCTGACCTCCATCATCGGTGTCTCCACCATCGTGGACGCTGGAACGCAGCCGTTGTCCTGGCGCGAACGTATTTTGGTCGCGCCGGGTTTTCGCGAACAGGGATTCCGACAAAAAAATTTCCGGACGAGAGTCGGGGAATGACGACACTCGTGGCGCAATCGCGTCAGCGATCACGCAAGCTTCGTGATTTCGTTGTCAGCAGCACTCCTGGTGTCGGCGCTTGACGACACCGAGCACGTCGTCGGGCTCGCGCTTCCACCAGTTTTTCGCGGAGAAGATTTCCACCTCGTGGAATCCGCGGTAGCCCGCGACTTCCATCCAGGAGCGGATGAGCGGGAGATCGATCACGCCGTCGCCCATCATGCCGCGATCGAGGAGGAGGTCGGTCGTCGGCACGAGCCAGTCGCAGATGTGGAACGCGAGCAGGCGCTTGTCGCCCGCGCGGGCGATGCCCTGTTCGAGGCTGGGATCCCACCACACGTGATAGACGTCCACCGCGACGCCGAGCGCCCCGCCCTTCCCTGAATCGAGCTCGTCGCACAGGTCGAGCGCCTGCGCGAGCGTGTTGATGCAGGCGCGGTCGGCGCAGTACATCGGGTGCAGCGGCTCGATCGCGAGCGGCACGCCCGCGGCGCGCGCCAGGTCGAGGAGCTCGCCGGTGCCGTCGCGCACCATCTCGCGCGCGCCCGCGAGGTCCTTCGATCCCGCGGGCAGCCCGCCGGCGACGAGCACGAGGCAGCGCGCGCCAAGGGTCGCCGCCTCCTCGACCGCGCGCAGGTTGTCGTCGAGCGCGGCCTGGCGCCCCTTGCGGTCCGCGGCCGGGAACATGCCCCCGCGGCAAAGCCCCGTCACGCTGAGGCCGTGGTCGCGGATCAGCTTCGCGGCTTCCTTCGCGCCGAGCTGGGCCAGCTTGTCGCGCCACGGCGAGATGCCGCGGATGCCGTGGCGCGCGCAGCCCTGGATCATCTCGCGCAGGCTCCATTTTTCGCGCACGGTCGCTGTATTGAGCGACAACAGCCCGGGATCCGGCGGCGGGAGCTTCATGCCATTCCGCGCGTCGCGAGCAATTGCCTCATGCGGTGGCAGGCGAGCGCCGGATCGGCGAGCAGCCCGGCGGCGTCGGCGAGGCGGAAGAGCTCCGCGAGGTGCAGGAGATTGCGCGCGCTCTCCTGGCCGCCGACCATCACGAAGTGGTCCTGGTGGCCGTTCAGCCACGCGAGGAATACGACCCCGGTCTTATAGAAGCGCGTCGGCGCCCGGAAGATGTGGCGCGACAGCGGCACGGTCGGCGCCAGGATGGCGTGGTAGCCCGCGCGGTCGCCGGCGGCGAGCGCGGACAGCGCGCCGGAGGCCGCGGGCGCGATCGCATCGAAGATCCCGAGCAGCGCGTCGGAGTGGCGCTCCCCGTCGCCTTCGATCAGCTCGGCGAAATTGAAGTCGTCGCCCGTGTACATGCGCACGCCCGCGGGGAGCCGCTGCCGCATGGCGGTCTCCTTGTCCTTGTCGAGCAGCGAGATCTTGATGCCGTCCACCTTCGCCGCGTTCCTGCGGATCACGTCGAGGCAGACGTCCATCGCCTTCATGTGATCCCCGTGGCCCCAGTAGCCTTCGAGCGCGGGATCGAACATCTCGCCCAGCCAGTGGATGATGACCGGCTGCCGGACCTGCGCGAGCACGCGGTCGTACACCTGCCCGTAGTCGTCGGGCGACCGGGCGCAGGCCGCGAGCGCGCGGCTCGCCATCAGCACGATGCGGCCGCCGAGCTTCTCGACCGCCGCGCACTGCTCCTCGTAGGCCGCGATCACCCGCTCGATGGTGAGATCCGGCTCGGGCGGCAGCTGGTCGGTGCCGGCCCCGCAGCCGACGACCGCGCCCGGCACGCTCTTCGCGGCCTCCAGCGTCCTCCCGATCAGCTCGAGCGAGCTCGGCCAGTCCATGCCCATGCCGCGCTGCGCCGTGTCCATCGCCTCGGCGACACCCAGGCCCCACGACCAGAGGTGCCGGCGGAAGGCAACTGTCGCGTCCCAGTCGACCGCCGCCTCGAGCCAGGGCTCGCGCGCCGACCACGGATCGGCCACGACGTGGGCCGCGGCGTAGGCGATGCGCGTGAAGGGGCGTGACGGCCGCTGGAACTTCCGCGGCTCGCGCACGCGGTAGGCCCCGAGCGTGCGGCCCGCAGTCGGCAGCTGGATTGTCTCAATGGCGTCGCGTTTCATGGGAGGAATTTACGCGCGCAGCGCGGGCACCGGCAGCCATTTCCGCTGCCGCCAGCTCTTCAGCCCCAGCTCGGCGAGCTGCACGCCTTTTGCGCCCTCCAGCAACCCCCAGCGGAACGGGCCCTCCCCCGCGACGTGCTTGAGATACAGCTCCCATTGCGCCTTGAACGCGTTGTCCGCGGGCTCGTCCGGGACTTCCTTCCAGCCCGCGAAGAAGTCGATGGGCTGGGAAATGTCGGGATTCCACACCGGCTTCGGCGTCTCCTCCAGCGACTGCGTCAGGCAGCGGCGCAATCCCGCCACCGCCGAGCCCTTCGTGCCGTCCACCTGCAGCGTGAGGAGGTCGTCGCGCCGCACCCGCACCGTCCACGCGCTGTTGAAATGCGCGATGACCCCGCCCGCGAGGTCGAAGGTGGCGTAGGCCGCGTCGTCCGCGGTCGCCCGGTACTTGCTGCCGCTCTCGTCCCATCGATACGGGATGTGGGTTGCGCCGCGGCAGCTCACCGCCCTGACGGCGCCGAACAGGTTGTCGAGCACGTAGCGCCAGTGGCACAGCATGTCGAGGATGATGCCGCCGCCGTCCTGCTTGCGGTAGTTCCACGACGGGCGCTGCGCGGGCTCCCGGTCGCCCTCGAACACCCAGTAGCCGAACTCCCCGCGCACCGAGAGGATCCGCCCGAAGAAGCCGGCATCGCGCAGCCGCTTGAGCTTCAGCAGGCCCGGCAGCCACAGCTTGTCCTGCACCACGCCGTGCTTCACGCGCGCCTTCTTCGCCGCGCGGTAGAGACTTATTGCCGCGGCGAGCGTGGTGGAGACGGGCTTCTCGCAATAGACGTGCTTGCCGGCCGCGATCGCCTGCTTGAGGAGCCGGGGACGGAGCGGGGTCGAGGCGGCGTCGAAGAAGACGGTGTCCGCCTTGCTCTCCAGGGCCCGCGCGAGGTCCGTGGTCCAGCGCTCGACGCCGTTCGCCCGGGCGAGGCTCTCGAGCTTGGCGCCATTGCGGCCGACGAGGATCGGGTCCGGCATCAGCCGCGTGCCGTCCTTCAGCGCGACGCCGCCCTGCTTGCGGATCTCGACGATCGAGCGCGCGAGGTGCTGGTTCGCGCCCATGCGCCCGGTGACCCCGTGCATGATGATGCCGATGCGTCGTTCCGGCATGGGAAGCCAGGCGCGGGGATCGAGAGGACTATTTGCCGGAGCGGGCGGCGTCGAGCGCGCGCCGCGCGTTCTCCACGGCTTCTTCGAGCTTGCGCTGGCGGTCGTAATAGGCCTCGTTGAGGCGGGAGGCTCCACCGGCCGTGCCGACGCGCTCGCCCGGAAGCGGCTCCTTGCCGGCGGCGCGCGCGGCCTCCGCATCCTTCAGCGCCTTCTCGGCGGCCCGCACCACTTCGCCTCCGCCTTCGCGCTTCAGCCGGGCCGTCTCCAGATCCTTCAGCGCTTCCTGTTCGCGCGACGTGGTGCCGCCGATGCCGCGCTTGGAAATGTCGGGTCGGGTTTCTTCCACCTTCACCGCTTCCGGGTCAGGCTTGTCGCTGTAGATGATGCGCCCGTCCGGCATCGTGGACTTGTAGAGGACCTGCGCCGTGGCCGGCTGCGCGACCAGCGCGCCGATGGCGAAACAGGCCGAAAGGATCAGGCGGTTCATTGCATACCATTATAACCGGGCGTCGGCCCGCCGCAGCGCGCGCGAGCGGTTAGAATGGCGCATTCCCGATGTCCGCACGATCCAACGGCGCCATCCTCGTCCGCGGCGCGCGCCAGAACAATCTCAAGAACCTCACGCTCGAGCTGCCGCTGAACGAGCTGATCGTCGTGACCGGCGTGTCGGGGTCCGGCAAGTCCTCGCTCGTCTTCGACACCCTCTACGCGGAAGGGCAGCGGCGCTACGTCGAGACGTTCTCGCCCTACGCGCGGCAATTCCTCGACCGCATGGACAAGCCGCAGGTCGATGCCATCGAGGGCATTCCGCCCGCCATCGCGATCGACCAGGTGAACCCCGTGCGCACCTCGCGCTCGACGGTCGGCACCATGACCGAGCTGAACGACCACCTGAAGCTGCTGTTTGCGCGCGCCGCGCGCCTCCATTGTCGCGGCTGCGGCGCAGCCGTGGCGCGCGACACCCCCGACACGATCTGCTCGGACCTCGCCGCGCGGGCGCGAGCGGCGGGCGATCCGCGGCTCGTCATCACTTTCCCGGTCACGGTGCCGAAGAACTTCTCGCGGGAAGAGGTGCTGCAGCTCCTGGAACGACAGGGATACACGCGCATTCACTCGGAGCGCGACGGCCTGATCGAGGTGATCCAGGACCGGGCCCGCATCGGCGTTACCGAACGCGTGCGCGTGATCGAGGCGCTCGAAGCCGCGCTGCGCGTGGGCATGGGGCGCGTGAACGTCCATGCGGGCGAGGGCATGGTGTGGAAGTACTCGACGGACCTGCACTGCCCCGACTGCGACATCCATTACGCCGATCCGACTCCGAGCCTGTTCTCGTTCAATTCGCCGGTCGGCGCCTGCGAGACCTGCCGCGGATTCGGGCGCGTGATCGGCGTGGACTACGGGCTCGTCATACCCGATGAATCGAAGACGCTGCGCGAGGGCGCAATCCGACCGTGGCTGTCGGAGACCTATCGCGGCTGGAACGACGACCTCGTCGAGTACGCGGGAAAGCGCGGCGTGCCGCTCGACACGCCGTGGCGCAGCCTCGACGCCGACGCGCGGCAGTGGGTCATCGAGGGCGACCCCGGCTGGGTGAGCTGGCGCAAGTCCTGGCCCGGCAGCTGGTACGGCGTCGCTCGCTTCTTCAAGTGGCTCGAGACCAAGGCCTACAGGATGCACGTGCGCGTGCTGCTCTCGCGCTACCGCGCGTACACGCCGTGCACGGCCTGCGGCGGCGCGCGCCTCAAGCTCGACGCCCTGCTGTGGCGCGTGGGCAGCAAGGCCAACGCCGATGCCGTGCTCGCGCCCGCCGCGCGCTTCAGGCCGCAGGGCGTGAGCTGGGACGCGGAGCGCCTGGCGTCGCTCCCGGGCGTCGCGCTGCACGACGTGGTCCTGATGCCGATCGAGAAGACACGCGCATTCTTTCAGACTCTCGAGCTTCCGGCGCCCCTGGACAGTGCGACCGACCTGCTGCTCACCGAAATCCGCGCGCGGTTCGGCTACCTGACGGAGGTCGGGCTCGGCTATCTCACCCTCGACCGCCAGTCGCGCACGCTCTCGGGGGGAGAGGTCCAGCGCATCAACCTCACCACCGCGCTCGGCACCTCGCTCACCAGCGCGCTGTTCGTGCTCGACGAGCCCTCGATCGGGCTGCACCCGCGCGACATGGGGCGCGTCATCGGCGTCATGAAGAAGCTGCGCGGCGCCGGCAACTCGCTGGTGGTGGTGGAGCACGATCCCCAGATCATGCTCGCCGCCGACCGCATCCTCGACCTCGGCCCGGGACCGGGCGAGCGCGGCGGGCGCATCGTCTGCTTCGACACGCCGGAAGCGTTGAAACGCGCGCCGGATTCGCTCACCGCCGACTATTTATCCGGCCGCAAGCGCGCCGATGGAGGACCCATCCCCCTCCCAACTTCCCCCTTGAAGGGGGAGGTGAAGACAGCGCTGCACGCGGGCAGGAGGATGGGCGCGCGGCTGCAGGTATACGGGGCCGCAGAGCACAACCTCAAGAATATCGACGTCACGATCCCGCTCGAGCGCCTGGTATGCGTCACCGGCGTGTCGGGCTCCGGCAAGTCCACCCTGGTGCAGGACGTGATCCACGCGGCGCTGCTCAAGGCGAAGGGCAAGCCCACCGAGGCGCCCGGCGCGCACCGGGCGCTGAAGGGCCACGAGCGCATCGCGGAAGTCGTGATGGTGGATCAGTCTCCCATCGGGCGCACCACGCGCTCCAACCCCGCGAGCTACGTCGGCGCGTTCGATGCGATCCGCAAGCTGTTTGCCGCGGCGCCCGCCGCGATCGAGCGGCGCTACAGCGCGGGGACCTTCAGCTTCAACTCAGGCAATGGCCGCTGCCCCGCGTGCAGCGGCAACGGCTTCGAGCGCGTCGAGATGCAGTTCCTGTCGGAGGTCTACCTGCGCTGCCCCGACTGCGACGGGCGGCGCTACCGGCCGGAGGTGCTCGAGGTGAAGCTCGAAGGCCCGCGCGGCGAGATGAAGTCGGTCGCCGACGTGCTCGACCTGACCGTGAGCGAGGCGCTCGCGTTCTTCAAGGGCCATCGCGACGTGGAATCGGCGCTGCGGCCGCTCGCGGACGTCGGGCTCGACTACCTGCGCCTCGGCCAGCCGGTGCCAACGCTCTCCGGCGGCGAAGCCCAGCGCCTGAAGCTCGCCGGCCATCTCGCGGAGGCCGCGGGCCGCGAGACTGACTCGTCCCTGTTCCTGTTCGACGAGCCTACGACCGGCCTTCATTTCGACGACGTCGCCAAGCTGCTGCGCGCCTTCCGCAAGCTGCTTGCCGCCGGCCATTCGCTGGTCGTGATCGAGCACAATCTCGATGTCATCCGCGCCGCCGACTGGATCATCGACCTCGGCCCCGAAGGGGGCGATGCCGGCGGCGAGATCGTCGCGACCGGAACGCCGGCGGAAGTCGCCTCGCACCCGACCTCGCACACGGGCAAGGCTTTGCGCGAGTATGAGATCGCACTGAGGTCCCCCCTCACCCCCACCCTCTCCCCCGGCTCGGGGGAGAGGGGGTCTACATACATCCCCTCGCCCCTGCCCAGGGGAGAGGGTCAGGGTGAGGGGTCGCGCAACGGTGCGATCGAGGTGCACGGCGCGCGCGAGCACAACCTCAAGGGCATCGACGTCGCGATCCCGCGCAACCGCTTCACGGTGGTGACCGGCGTCTCCGGCTCGGGCAAGTCCACGCTCGCCTTCGACATCGTGTTCGCCGAGGGCCAGCGCCGCTACCTCGAATCGCTTAACGCCTACGCGCGGCAGTTCGTCGAGCCCGCCGCGCGCCCCGACGTGGACGCGATCTTCGGCATCCCGCCGACGGTGGCGATCGAGCAGCGCACGAGCCGGGGCGGGCGCAAAAGCACGGTGGCGACGCTGACCGAGATCCACCATTTCCTGCGGCTCCTCTACGTGAAGCTCGGTACCCAGCACTGCCCGCGCTGCGAGGTCCCGATCGAGCCGCAGAGCGTGGACGCGATCGCGGCGCGCATCCTGCGCGAGCACCGCGGCTCGCGCGTGGGACTGCTCGCGCCGCTCATCGTGAACCGCAAGGGCTACTACACCGACCTCGCCCGCTGGGCGCGCGGCAAGGGACATACGCACCTGCGCGTGGACGGGGCGTTCATCGCGACCGAGCGCTGGCCGCGCCTGTCGCGCTTCCAGGAGCACACGATCGAGCTGCCGGTCGCCGACGTGCGCGCCACGCCCGGCAACGAGCCGGCCCTGCGCGCGGCGCTCGCGCGGGCGCTCGATCACGGCAAGGGCGTAGTCCAGGTGCTGGCGCCACTGGAGGCGCTCGCGCGGGCGATGCAGACCCGCAATCCCGATGACGCACGCATGACCGAGACGGCATTCTCCGTAAAGCGCGCCTGCCCGTCCTGCGGCACGAGCTTTCCGGAGCTCGATCCGCGGCTCTTCTCCTACAACTCCCGGCACGGGTGGTGCGCCACCTGCTACGGCACCGGGCTCGCGCTCACCGGCTTCGATGCGGCGCAGTCGGGCGAGGAAATCTGGTGGAACGAATGGTACGAGGGCCGGGCCGAGCCCTGCCCCGCCTGCGCCGGGCAGCGGCTCAATCCGACCGCGCTCGCCGTGCGCTTCCGCAGCCGCTCGATCGCGGACCTGAGCCGCCTCTCCGTATCGGGCGTGGAGCGGTTCCTCGGGGATCTCAGCCTCGCGGGGCGCGAGACCGAGATCGCCCGCGACATCGTGGCGGAGCTCTCGAGCCGCCTCGCGTTCCTGCGCGAAGTGGGGCTCTCCTACCTCGCGCTCGACCGCGGCGCGCCCACGCTCTCCGGCGGCGAGGCCCAGCGCATCCGGCTCGCGGCGCAGCTCGGATCCAACTTGCGCGGCGTCGCCTACATCCTCGACGAGCCGACCATCGGGCTGCACCCGCGCGACAACCGTGTGCTGCTCGACACGCTCGCGAAGCTCGAGGCGAGGGGCAACACGCTGGTGGTTGTCGAGCATGACGAGGAAACCATCCGGCGCGCGCAGCACGTGGTGGATCTCGGCCCCGGCGCGGGCAGCCGCGGCGGCGAGGTGGTGGCGGCAGGCTCCGCCGACGAGCTCATGCGCGCGCCCGCCTCCGTCACCGGGCGCTTTCTCGCGCAGCCGCTGAGACACCCGCTGCACGCGCGACGGGCCGTAACCCCCGCCTCTTCCGCGGTCACTGTCACCGGCACGGTCCTGCACAACCTCAAGGGCCTCGACATCCGCATCCCGCTCGGGCGCCTGATCGCGGTGACCGGCGTGTCCGGCTCGGGCAAGTCCACGCTCGCGCGCGACGTGCTCCACGACAACCTCCGGCGCCTGGTCGGGCTGCGGCGGAAGGAACCCGCCCGACGCGCTGCCCGGTCATCCGTCATCCGCCACCCCTCATCCTTCGCGCCCGTCGGCTGCCGCGCCATTCGCGGCAGCGAGCAGATCGGACGGGTATTGGAGGTGGACCAGACCCCCATCGGCAAGACGCCGCGCTCCTGCCCCGCGACCTACGTCGGCTTCTGGGATGCGGTGCGCCGGCTCTACGCCGAGGTGCCGGAAGCGCGCATGCGCGGCTACACCGCCTCGCGCTTCTCGTTCAACACGGCGGGCGGGCGCTGCGACGCGTGCGAGGGACAGGGGCTGAAGCGCATCGAGATGTCCTTCCTCCCCGACGTCAAGGTCACCTGCGATGCGTGCCGCGGCGCGCGCTTCAATCCCGAGACGCTCGCGGTTCGCTTCAAGGGCAGGAGCATCGGCGAGGTGCTGCAGATGAGCGTGGACGAGGCCGTGGAATTCTTTTCCGCCCATCCCTCCATCCACCACGCCCTCACGCTGCTTCAGGACGTCGGCCTCGGCTACCTTACGCTCGGCCAGCAGAGTCCGACGCTCTCCGGCGGCGAGGCCCAGCGCATCAAGTTAGTTACCGAGCTCGCCAAGGTCAGAGGGGTGGCGCCATCCCTCATCCCTTCCCCTTCTCCCGAGTGGAGAAGGGAAAGCTCGAGCCTCCCCTCTCAGCTTGGGAGAGGGGCGGGGGTGAGGGTCGGCGCCGGGGTGGTGGGAGGCGATTCACGATCCACCCTCTACGTCCTCGACGAGCCCACCGTCGGCCTGCACATGGCGGACGTCGAGAAGCTCCTGCGCGTGCTGCACCGGCTGGTGGACGCGGGCAACACCGTCGTCGTGATCGAGCACAACCTCGACGTCATCGCCGAAGCCGACTGGATCCTCGACCTCGGGCCGGAAGGGGGCGACGCCGGCGGCCGCATCGTCGCGCAAGGCGCGCCGGAGGCGGTCGCAGGAAACTCAGCCCGCTCCCACACCGCGCGCATCCTTGCGGAGTTTCTCGCGGACCCGCGCCGGCAGGCGCCCGCGCTGCCCGTCACTTCCCGGACCAGAATTCGATGAGCTGCCTGCGCTCCGCGCACGCGGAAGCCGCAAGCCCGGCCAGGATCGCCCAGAACGCCGAGGTGATGCCGAGCACGCTGAACGGCGTCGCGGCGACGACCAGCGCCACGAGCGCGCCGAAGCGCAGGTTCCCGCCGAAGGACTTTTCCAGCGCGTCCTGCAGCGCCGAGATGATTGCGACGCCCGCGAGGGCATAGATGTAGGTTCGCGGCAGCACGTTGAGCAGCGAAGCGAGCGGCGTCGCCGCCAGTGCCATGAAAATCGTCAGCGCCGCGGCGATGACCGCCGCCCAGTAGCGCCCCACCGCAGGGCCGGCATCCGCCGAAGCGAGGATCGCGACGCCGTTGCGCCCGACTGCCGCGGCATGTCCGCCGAGCAGAGCGTTGACGATGGAGTTCACGCCCACGAGGGTGGACACGGCATTGACCGGGACCTTGTATCCCTGCGCCATCAGGAATCCGAGACCCTGCACGTTGCCGAGCCCCATCGCGAGCACCACCATCGGCAGGCTGACGGCCACGATCGCGGAGGTGGAGAACGTCATGTCCGGCACCGCCAGTACCGGCAGGTGCCACTCGACCGGCGTCGCGCCGCTCGTGCCCACAAGCGCGACAGCAATGGCGCCGCCGACCACCGCCAGCCCCACGGGCGGCACGCGCGGACTTTCGATCAGCCGACCCAGCAGGTAGCAGGCGACGACGGTGCCGGCCACGGCGAGATCCTCGACCGTCGCCTTCACCATGCGCACGATGTACTCCAGGATGCTGCCCGCGAACATTCCCATGATGATGGGAAGCGGCAGCCACTTCATGATCCTTCCGCCGACGCCGAGCAGCGCCAGCGCGAGCAGCAGCACGCCGGCCACGAGGTTCGCGCCCACCAGCTCGGCGAAGGTGAAGCGATCGACGAGCGTGCCCAGGTACACCAGTCCGGGAATGGTCCAGGTGATGGGAAGTGGCTGCCGGAAATACAGCGAGGCCGCGATCGAGGAGATCGCGCCGCTGAACCAGACGATGAAGATCCAGCTCGAGGTCTGCGCCAGCGTGAGGCCCAGCTGCTCCGAGACCGAGATGTGCAGCGGAACGGCGCCGAACGCGAACCACACGAACGCGGTCAGCCCGGCCCACCAGGCGGCCGCATGAAGATCCTTTAGCAAGAACGCACCCTCACCGCGAGAGTGTAGCTCGCCCGCGCTGATCCGGGCCCTACCGGGGACGCCGCAGCAGGAGGCGTCCGATCCACACCACGTTGATGATCGCGTAGAGCGTGTTCCAGTACACCACCTTCATCAGGGGCACGGGCAGCGTCAGGAAGTAGGCGAGCAGGCAGGTCGTCCCCCCCAGCGAGAGCACGCGCAGCCACAGCGTTCTGCGCACGAAATACGCGAAAACGAACAGCAGATTGCCCACTGTGAGGAGGAATTCCATGAGACCGTGTCCTTGCGCATGCCCGTCACCGGCCGCCGCCGTCGGCTCGCATTCCCGGGGTAACGCGATGGGGATCCGGGAACGCGTGCCGAGCAGCGACTTCAGGTCCGATAACGCCTCCGCATTCAACCGATGATCGGCGCCAGCGCCTTGCCGATGCGATCGGCCTGCGCCGGCGTGATCATGCTGCCGAGGATGTCCATGAAGCGGGGGTCCTCGACGCCGGAGACGATGTACTGCCAGCGGTAGGCCTTGAGCACGCCGGCGCGAACCTGCGCCTGCTGCTGCTCGCTGAGCTTCCGCCCGCACACCTTCAGGAAGTAATCCGCGTCGGCGCCCGCCTGCATTTGAAGCAGGCCGTCCACCGCGCCCACGAGCGCGATGAGGTCGTCCACGGCCACGTCGCGTTCCGCGGCCGACAGATTGGCATTCTCGCGCCGCCACTCGAGCTCGTCGAGGATCGCGTGCTGCGACTCTTCCTTCCAGTGAAAGAAGAACACGTCCTTGTAGAGCTCGGAGAGGTTCGCATCGGGCTCGATGCTGGAGCGGTAGTGCGCCTGGGTGAAGAGCTCGATGAAGCAGGTAAGCCCCAGCACGGACCAGGTGGACTTTCCGAGCACGACCGACGCGACATCGTTCGGCTGCGGCAGGAAGCCGTAGCCTGCCGGCATGTCCTCCGCCGCCATGCGCTCGATGCGGCGGAAGAGCTCCTGGTGCTTCAGCTCCTCGTCGGTGAAGCGCACCAGCGCCTCGAGCTTCACCTGGTCGCCAAGCCAGTGCTCGCGGCTCACTTCCAGGATCTTGGCGCCGATGAAGCGCTCGACCAGCCCGAACATGTTGGCGTAGGTGCGGCCCTGCACCTGGGAGAGCTGGCGCCGCTCGTCCGCGGTGAGGAAGTCGAGCTCGTTCACCTTGGAGATGCCATCCGGCAGGAACTTCCTCGAAAAATCGAACTTGCGGCCGCGAATGACGTCGCGGTCGATGTCCCAGCGGATGCGCTTCGACACCTCGATGCACTTGGCGTAGCGCCCGGCATCGTCCTTCTGCTGCTGTTGCACGACTTGCATGGTGGATCTCCTTTTCGGTGGTGGTTGAGTAGAGCGCGACCGGTCTTGGTCGGCCGCGCCATGGGGTGCTAGTATCGGTTGCGCCTGGGCGCCCGCCCATGACCGATCCGCCGGATCTCTTGCGCGGGACGCCGGAAATGCCAGCGGAGGATCGCGTGGACGCTCTGTCGGACGTGCTGAGGATCGTGCGGTTGACCGGCGCCGTATTCCTGGACGCCGAATTCACCGCGCCCTGGTGCATCGGCGAGCCCTCCGGCATCGAGGTGTGCGTCGAGCACATGCCGAACGCGCAGCACGTCGTGATCTATCACCTGGTGACCGAGGGCCGGTGCGAGGCCTCCGTTCGGGGCGGGCCCGCGGTGTGTGCGCAGGGCGGAGACCTCATCATCATTCCAACGGGGGAGGAGCACTCCCTGGGGAGTGACCTCGCGCGCCCGGCGGTGCCGGGAGGGCGGCTGGTCATCCAGCGCGGCCCCGACGAGGTGCCGCAAGTGCGCCACGGCGGCGGCGGCGAGGTGACGCGGATGGTCTGCGGATACCTCGCCTGCGACTCCTCGCTCTTCGACACCGTCCTCGCGGCTCTGCCGCGCATCATGCTCGTCAACATGCGCGAGGGCGCCGGCGCCCAGTGGCTGACCTCGTCCATACGGTTCAGCCTCGACGAGGCCACCGGCCAGCGCGCGGGGGCGGGCACGGTGCTGGCAAAGCTTTCGGAGCTCATGTTCGTGGAGGCAATCCGCCGCTACATCGAGAGCCTGCCGGCGGAGCAGACCGGCTGGCTCGCCGGGCTTCGCGACCGGTTCGTGGGCAAGACGCTCGCCCTGATCCACTCGAAGCCGGCGCATCCGTGGACGGTGGAGGATTTCGCGGGCGCGGTCGGCCTTTCGCGCTCCGCGCTCGCCGACCGGTTTACCGCACTGGTCGGGCAGCCTCCGATGCAGTACCTCACCCGCTGGCGCCTGCAGCTCGCCGCGAACCTCCTGCGTGCGGGCAACCGCAACGTCGCATCCGTCGCCGCCGACGTCGGCTACGATTCCGAGGCGGCGTTCAGCCGCGCGTTCAAGCGCGAGCTGGGGACGACGCCCGCCGCGTGGCGCCGCAATCCCTCGCGTCAGCAATCGGCGCATGGCTAGTCAGACCATCGGCGGCAGGTTCCGCGGTGGCGGCGCGTAGAGACCGATCCAGGCCTTCTCCAGCCTGTTCCTGAGCGCGGCAAGCGCTGCACGCCCTCCGGTTTCGGACCAATGGGCCGGCAGCGGCCGGGCCGCAGCGGATCGCGCCAGCTCGAAATCGTTCAGTTTCATCTGCCGTCTCCTCTGCAACCGGGTTCGCGATTCGAATGCTCGCGACGTGGTGCCATTGGACGACAGGGGGCCGGGGCAGCGCACGGGGCGACTGTCCCGGGACAGCGGTGATGTGAGCCGGGCATCCCGGGACCGGTGTCCCGGAGGGTGCTCTAGGGGGATTGCCTGCCGAGGCCGGCCTCGCGCGCCAGCACGATGGCCTGGGCGCGGGTCTCGACCTGCAGCTTGTCGAGGATGGCGACGAGGTAGTTGCGAACGGTCTTCTCGGAGAGCTCGAGCCGCGCCGCGATCTGCGCGTTGTCGAGCCCTTGGGCGACGTGCTCCAGGATCGCCTGCTCGCGCGCCGTGAGCGCCTTGAACGCCGCGGCGACCCTCTCCGGCGGGACGAGCTCGTCGACCGCTTCGAGGAATTTGCGCAGCGCGGGCTCGTCCGCGAGCAGCAGGTGGTTCTCGGAGTCGAGCGGCAGGAACCGCGCGCCGGGAATGAGGCCGGCGAGGATCCGTCCTTGCTCGAACGGCACGCGCAGGTCGCGGGTCGAGTGCATGACCAGCGTCGGGCAGCTCACGCGCGCGGCCTCCTCGCGCACGTCGAGCGCGCCGAATGCGTGGTAGATGCGCAGCGCGGTTTCGGAGGACGCGCTCAGGCTCATCAGCTCGCTGAATGCCCGTGCCTGCTGGGTGCCCGCACCGGGAATGAATTGCAGCGCGAACACCTGCCGCAGCGAGGGGTCCTTGCCGGTCCAGCCGAGCTCGATCAGCTTGCCGAGCGTGGCGAGCTTCTCGCGCTCGTGCGCCGTCAGATCCCGGATGGCCCAACCCTGGGCGTACCCGCCATACAGGATCAGGTGGCTCACCCGCTCGGGATGGCGCGCGGCGTAGGCGACCGCGATCGACGCGCCCTGGGAGACGCCGAGCAGCGCGAACCGCCCGAGGCCCGCGGCGTCCGCCACCGACTCGACGTCGCGCACCCAGGCTTCGAAGGAGATCTCGGGCGCGCCGCGATCGGAGAGGCCGCAGCCGCGCTGGTCGAAGCGCACCAGCGTGAAGCGCCGCCCGAGCGCCTCCAGCAGGTGGCCCCAGACCGCGTCGTCGTGCTCGAGGTGGGTAATCCAGTGCGGGGCCCTGAGCAAGGGCGGGCCCGTACCGCTCACGGCGTAGGCGAGCCGCACCCCGTCGCTGCCCGTGCAGAAGCGGATCTGCTGCTGCATCGGGCCATTATACTGAGGCGATTCCCCGTGGCAGACCCTGCTTTTCGAGTCGTTCCCGCCGTGCCGGCCTTCGACGCCGCCGGCACGCCGATCTCGTCCGCTTACGGCGACGTCTATCACAGCGCCGAATCCGGCCCGGGCCAGGCGCGGCACGTCTTCCTCGGCGGCAACGGGCTGCCGGCCCGCTGGGCCGGCGCGCGCGTCTTCACCGTCCTCGAGACCGGCTTCGGGATGGGCCTCAATTTCCTCGCGACCTGGCAGGCGTGGCGCGACGACCCGGCGCGTCCCGGGCGGCTGCACTTCGTATCCGTCGAGAAGCACCCCTTCGCGCGCGAGGGGCTCGCGGTGCTACACGCGCGCTATCCCGAGCTCGCAAGTCTGGGCGCGGCGCTTCAAGCCGCCTGGCCGCTCCTGCTGCCCGGCCTGCATCGCCTCCACTTCGAGGGTGGGCGCGTGACCCTCACGCTGGCGCTCGCCGATGCCGTGGAGGTCCTGCCGAAGCTCCGGCTCGCAGCCGACGCGTTCTATCTCGACGGCTTCGCGCCCGAGCGCAATCCGGACATGTGGACGCCGGCGGCGATGAAGGCGCTGGCTCGGGTTGCACGCCCCGGCTCGACGGTCGCTACCTGGGCCGTCGCGCGCGCGGTGCGCGACGCGCTCGCCGCCGCCGGGTTCGTTCCGGAGCTGCGTCCCGGCTTCGGCCGCAAGCGGCAAATGCTCGCGGCGCGCTATGCGCCCCTTCGACCCCCGCGCCACGCCCCTCCGCGGTCGCCGCAATGGGACGAGCGCCGGGCGATCGTGGTGGGCGCCGGGCTTGCCGGCGCCGCGGTCGTCGAGCGGCTCGCCGCGCGTGGCTGGGCGATCGAGCTGATCGAGCGCCATCCCCGGCCGGCGATGGAGGCGTCGGGCATGCCGGCCGGCAGCTTCCACCCGCAGGTCTCGCGCGACGACAACATCCTCTCCCGGCTGACGCGCGCCGGGTTTCTCTACGCAATCGACGCCTGGCGCGCGCTCGAGACGGGCGGCCGGCGCTTCGCATGGGCACAGTCCGGCGTGCTGCAGATCGCAAGAGACGGGCGCGAAGAAAAGCGGATGGCGGATTCGGTCCGCGCACTGGGAAATGCGGCCGGTTACGTGGATTACCTGCCGCGCGCTGGAGCCGGTCGCCGCACGGGGCTCGTCGCGCGTACCGGGGGATTGTGGTTTCCAGCGGGCGGCTGGGTTCGTGCGGTGGAGCTCGTTGCGGCGCTTCTCGACGCTGCGGGGCCGGGCCTGAGGTTCCACCCCGGGCGCACGGTGAATGCGCTGGATCACGACGGGAATCACTGGCGCGCGCTCGCCGCGGACGGCAAACTGATCGCAGCGGCTCCCGTGGTCGTGCTCGCCAACTCGCACGACGCGATCCGCCTCGTTCCACACGGCGTCGAGCTCAAGCGCGTGCGCGGACAGCTTACCTGCCTGCCGCCGGGGAGCATCGAACCGCCCGGCATGGTCCTCGCCGGCGCGGGTCATTTGATACCGGCCGCGGACGGCGCGGCGATCGTGGGATCGAGCTACGATTTCGAGGATGAGGACCCCGAGCCGCGCGTCTCCGGGCATGCCGGAAACCTCGAGCGGCTCGAGTTGTTGCTGCCGGGAAGCGCCGCCCGGCTTGACCCCGCACGGCTTGCCGGCACGGTGGGCTTTCGCTGCGTGACGCCGGACCGCTTGCCGCTCATCGGCAGTGCGCCGGATGCCGGAACGGCGCGCGCGAATATCGCCGTTCGATCGGGCCAGTGGGCGCAGGAGCTGCCGCGCCTGAATGGGCTGTACGGCGCGTTCGGCTACGCCTCGCGCGGGCTGACGTGGGCGGCGCTCGGGGCCGAGTTGATCGCAAGCCTGGTGGGAGGAGAACCGCTGCCGCTCGAAGGCGATCTCGCCGACGCGGTCGATCCGGCGCGGTTCGCGTTGCGGCGCGCGCGGCGTCGCTCGCCATGATCTAGAATTTGCCTACCGGATGCACGACTCGATGGCTCCCTCCCGCTGCCGTCACCTCCGCTGGCCCGCCGTCCTGTTTTGCGCGCTCGTCGCGGGCTGCGTCACCCCGCCCCCCGGGCCACCGCCGCGGGAACCCGTGGTGTCCGCCGTGCCCGATGGCAGCTGGGAGCTCGTCACTTCCACCTTCATCGGGGCCGGGCGCATCCCGGGCGTGGCGCGGGCGACGCTCGCATTCAAGGACGGCACGATGCTGGCGTTCAGCGGCTGCAACCGCGCGAGCGCCGGGGCGCGCCTGGTGGACGACTGGCTCGAGGTGGAGGCAATGGCCACGACGCGCCGCGGCTGTCCCGAGCCCCTCGGCTCCTTCGAGACCCGCTTCTTCAAGCTGCTCGCGGCGCGGCCGGTGTTCATGCTCGACGGCGACTCGCTCACGCTCGTCTCCGGCAGCCAGAACGCGCGACTGCGCCGCGCCGGTGCCGGCAGCGCGCAAAACCCGCGCTGACGGCACGGCCGCTGCCGTGTATAATGCGCGGCAAGGTTACTGTCTCGCGTTGTCCGGTTAGCGTTTCAGCCTGTTTTTCCAACGTAGCGCATCTGCCTGAACCGGTTTGGAAGGCCAGTCCTTCCCGGGCCGATCATTCAGGAGATTACTATCAGTACGTCATTTGCAAGCCTCGGCCTGTCGGCCGAGCTCACCCGCGCGGTCGCCGAGCAGGGTTACACCGAGCCCACCCCCATCCAGGCGCAAGCCATCCCGATCGTGCTCTCCGGGCGCGATCTGCTCGGCGCGGCGCAGACCGGCACCGGCAAGACCGCCGGCTTCACCCTGCCGCTGCTGCAGAAGCTTGCCGCCGGCGCCAACCCGAGCGCGTCACCCGCGCGGCATCCGGTGCGCTCGCTGATCCTGGTGCCGACCCGCGAGCTCGCGGCGCAGGTACAGGAAAGCGTCCGCGCCTACGGCAGGCACCTCAAGGTGCGCTCGACCGTGATCTTCGGCGGCGTCGGCTTCAACCCGCAGGCCGATACGCTGCGCCGCGGCGTGGACATCGTCGTCGCGACGCCCGGTCGCCTGCTCGATCACGTCGAGCAGCGCACGATCGACCTGCGCCAGGTCGAGGTCCTGGTGCTGGATGAGGCCGACCGCATGCTCGATATGGGCTTCATCCCCGCCATCCGCCGCATCCTCGCGCTGCTGCCTGCGAAGCGCCAGAACCTGCTGTTCTCGGCGACCTTTCCCGACGAGATTCGCAAGCTCGCCGGCTCGTTCATGCGCGACCCGGCCACCGTCGAGGTGGCGCCGCGCAACCGGCCGGTCGAGCTCATTTCGCAGGTTGCGCACCCGGTGCACAAGGACCGGAAGCGCGAGCTGCTCGCGCACCTCGTGAAGACCGGTGACTGGCGCCAGGTGCTGGTGTTCACCCGCACCAAGCACGGCGCGAACCGGCTCGCCCAGCAGCTCGAGCGCGACGGCATCGAAGCCGACGCGATTCACGGCAACAAGAGCCAGCCCGCGCGCACGCGCGCGCTGAAGCGCTTCAAGGACAACGAGCTGCAGGTGCTGGTCGCGACCGACATCGCGTCGCGCGGTCTCGACATCGAGGAGCTGCCGCACGTGGTGAACTACGACCTGCCGCACGTCGCGGAAGATTACGTGCACCGCATCGGCCGCACCGGCCGCGCGGGCGCCTCGGGCGAGGCGGTGTCGCTGGTGTCCGGCGAAGACCGGCCGCTGCTCGCCGCAATCGAGCGCCTGATCAACCGGCGCATCGAGCAGCGGACCATTGCCGGATTCGAGCCCGGCGCGTCGTACCAAACAGCGGCGCCCCGGCACGAGCCGCAACGGCAGCAGCGCCATGAACATCGACGGCAGCCCGCCGGCCAACAGCATCATCGCAAGGGCAGCAATCCATCCCCGCAGCACCGGCAGGAGCGTCGCCACGAGTCGCGCGCTTCCGAGCAGGGCACGTGGTCCGGCCACCGGCAGCGCCCGCAGAATGAGCAGTCTGCGCAACCGCGTCCACACTCCGAGCACGGCGACCAGCAACCCGCCCCGCAACGAGCACGGACACAGCCGTTTCCAGCGCTGTTCGGCGCGCTCGGCCGCAAAGGCCGCTGAAGGAGCCGCGCCCCGTCCCTCCACCACCGCGTAGTTCCGCCGCCTTTGACCTGCATCAATCAGTCACTCGGCGGCGCTTAATTTTGCCGCCGGCTGGCGGTATCATGCTGTTTTCTGGTCCTGTATGAAGCTCACCGACACCGGCTTCGCGCTTCCGCCGCAGCAGGTCACGCTCGACGTGCTGCTGGAGAAGTACGCCAAGGGCGACGAGAAAAGCGTCGAGGCCGTGCGCCGGCGTGTCGCGCGCGCGCTCGCTGCGGTCGAAAAGGACCCCGCCCGCTGGGAGCCGGTGTTCTACGAGGCGCTCGAGGCGGGCTTCATCCCCGGCGGGCGCGTCAACTCCGCGGCGGGCACGCAGCTCGCAGCAACGCTCATCAACTGCTTCGTGCAGCCGGTGGGCGACTCGGTGTCCGAGACGGTGGACGGGAAGCCCGGCATCTCCGTCGCGCTGCAGGAGGCGGCGGAGACGATGCGCCGCGGCGGCGGCGTCGGCTACGACTTCTCGGCGATCCGCCCGCGCGGGGCGCGCGTGCGCGGCACGGAAAGCACCGCGAGCGGACCGGTGTCCTACATGCGCGTCTTCGACAAGAGCTGCGAAACCGTGGAGTCCGCGGGCTCGCGCCGCGGCGCGCAGATGGGGATCCTGCGGTGCGATCACCCCGATCTCGAGGACTTCATCCACGCCAA
>DATBMB010000157.1:0-16042 GCA_036555035.1 Burkholderiales bacterium
GCGCCCTCCGGCAGCTCGTGGTCCTCGAACACGCGCCACTCGTGCTGGTGGCAGGGATTGGAGGCTTCGATCGAATACTGCGAGGCCCGCACCCGGAAGACGATGTCGACGATGCGCTCCAGGGGAATATCGTGCTGGTGCGGGCCGTGGAAGCTGCCCCAGCACACGTGCAGGCGGATCTTCTCCCGCGGGATTCCGCGCAGCGCGTGGTTCAGCGCGTCGACCCGCATAGTGGCGTACTTGCGGTACTCGGCGACGCTCATGCCGGGGTACATCTGCCAGCCGTCGGGGAGATCGGGGTCGTCGATCTGCAGGAGGAAGCCCGCATCCACGATCGCCTTGTATTCCTCGCGCATGGCTTCCGCGATCGCGTAGACGAACGCCTCCTCGTCGGCGTAGTGCTCGTTGCGCAGCCAGTGCTCGATGGTGCCGGGCGTGTTGGCCGACAGGAACGTCTCCTGCGCCTTGACGCCGCGGAGCGCCGCCCGGAAATTCTCGAGGTCTGCCTTGAGCGCGGCGTGGCCCACGTACTTGAGCGGCGCGACGCAGAACACCTGCGGCCGGCTCGGGCCCGCCCCGGCGAAGGCGCCGAAGCCGCGGCCACCCGCCGCGAAGTACTCGGGGAACTTCGTCGAGTCCCGCCCGGCGATGGAGAGCGGCTTGGGGCTCCTGCCCGGCACGTAGGGACGCGACTCGAATCCCGCCAGGCGCTCGCGCACGTAGTTGTTGAAGTTGGTCTTGCCGAGCTCGCCGTCGTTGACGCTGTCCACGCCGCAGGCGAGCTGCTTGTGAACGATCCCGGCGACTTCGTCTTTCAGGCGGGCCGCGAGCGCCTCCTCGTCGAAAGGCCGGCCCTCGGCCCGCGCGAAGACGAGTGCCTTCAACTCGTCGGAACGCGGAAGGGAGCCCGCGTGCGTGGTGAGAATCCGGTTGCGCTTCATCCGCCGCCCATCTATCCGCCGCGCGAGTTTCGACGCACCGCCGCCTGCTTGTCAATGTCCATCACTGGTAGGATAGCGGCGTGGCAATGACTCCCGGCTTCGTTCCGCCGCCCAAGGGCGAGCTCGCCCACCTGGCGCGTCTTGGCCGCTTTATTCTGCCGTATCGCGGGCGCATCGCGGGCGCGATGGTCGCGCTGGTCACCGCCGCGGGCTGCGTATTGGTGCTGGGGCAGGGGCTGCGCTACGTGGTCGACGCGGGCTTCGGCAGCGGCGACCCGCGGCTGCTCAACACCGCGCTCGCCGCCATCGTCGGCGTCGCCGTGGTGCTGGCGTGCGCGACCTGGACGCGCTTCTACCTGATGATGAGCGTGGGCGAGCGCATCATCGCCGACCTGAGGCGGTCGGTGTTCGCGCACGTCCTCACGCTCTCGCCCGCGTTCTTCGATTCCGCGCGCACCGGCGAGATCGCCTCGCGCCTCACCAACGACTCGGAGCAGCTGCGGCAGGTGATCGGCTTCGGCTTCTCGATGCTGCTCCGCAACGGCCTGATGATGCTGGGCGCGCTGGTGCTGCTCTTCCTCACCAGCTGGAAGCTCGCCGCTCTCATCGTGCTCGGCGTGCCGGCGACGCTGGTGCCGATGCTGCTGATGGGCCGGCGCGTTCGGCGGCTCGGCCGCGTCAACCAGGACCGCGTGGCGGACGTTTCCGCCCACGTCGACGAGTCCCTGCACGAGGTCCGCACGGTGCAGGCCTACCGCCACGAGGACCGCACGCGGGGGCAATTCAACCAGGCGACCGCCGCCGCCCTCGAGGCCGGGCTGCTCCGGGTGCGCGTGAAGGCGTGGCTGATCTCGCTCGTGATGCTGATCGCCTTTTGCGCGGTGGGCGTGATCCTGTGGATCGGCGGCCACGACGTGCTCGAAGGTCGCATGACCGCGGGAGAGCTTTCGGCGTTCGTGTTCTACGCCGCGATCGTCGCCAGCGGCGCGGGCACCGTGTCCGAGGTCTGGGGCGAGATCCAGCGCGGGGCCGGGGCGACCGAGCGGCTGATGGAGCTGCTCGACACGCGGCCCGCGCTCGCCACCGCGACGCCCGTCATCAAGCTGCCGCCGCGCGTTGCCGGCGCGATCCGCTTCGACGAGGTCGTGTTCGCGTATCCGGGGCGGCCGGATGTGACCGCGCTTGGGCCGGTGTCCTTTGCCGTCGGCCCCGGCGAGCGCGTGGCGCTGGTCGGCCCTTCCGGCGCGGGCAAGTCCACCGTGTTCGCGCTGCTGCTGCGCTTCTACGATCCCGTGTCGGGGCGCGTGCTCGTGGACGGCGCCGACATCCGCCACTGCGAGCCGGAGGACCTGCGCCGCGCGGTGGCGCTGGTGCCGCAGGACCCGGTGATCTTCGCGGCGAGCGTCGCCGAGAACGTGCGCTTCGGCCGGCCGGAAGCCTCCTTCGAGGCGGTGCGGGAAGCCTGTGCCGCCGCGCAGGCGATGGAGTTCATCGAGCGCCTGCCGCAGGGCTTCGACACCGATCTCGGCGAGCGCGGGGTGAAGCTCTCCGGCGGGCAGCGCCAGAGGATCTCGATCGCCCGCGCCATCCTCGCCGACCGGCCGGTGCTGCTGCTCGACGAGGCGACGAGCTCGCTCGACGCCGAGAGCGAGCGCCAGGTCGCGCAGGCGCTCGAGCGGCTCGCCCGCGGGCGCACGACGCTCGTCATCGCGCACCGGCTTGCCACCGTGCGCCACGCCGACCGCATCATCGTGCTCGACCGCGGGCGCGTCCACGCGGCCGGCACCCACGACGACCTGCTGCGCGCCGACGGCCTCTACGCGCACCTCGCGCGCCTGCAGTTCATCGCCGAGGGCGAGACCGCCTGACATCCTTGCCGTTTGGTATCATGGCGCCCCGGCAGTCGATTCCCTGATACTGTTTCGGTCCATTCCCCAATCTCGGAGAACCAGCATGATCGCATCGCCCTTTTTGCGGCGCTCTTTTTTGACGCTCGCACTGTCTCTCGCCGCCACGGTTGCCCTCGCCCAGGACAAGCCGGCGGGCACCCACTACGAGCCGGAAGTCGGCCAACAAGGCAAGGACGTGGTCTGGGTCCCCACCCCGCAGTCGCTGGTCGACAAGATGCTCGACCTCGCCAAGGTCACGCCCGCGGACTTCGTGATCGACCTGGGCTCCGGCGACGGGCGCACCGTCATCACCGCGGCCAAGCGCGGCGCCCGCGCGCTCGGCATCGAGTACAACCCGGACATGGTCGCCCTGTCGCAGCGCAACGCCGGGAAGGAGGGCGTCACCGACAAGGCGACGTTCATGAAGGCCGATCTCTTCGAGACCGATTTTTCACAGGCGACCGTGATCACGATGTTTCTCCTCCCCGACATCAACCTGAAGCTCCGCCCGAAGATCCTCGGCCTCAAGCCCGGCACCCGCATCGTGTCCAACTCCTTCACCATGGGGGAGTGGCAGCACGACCGCAGCGTGAACGCGACGGAAAGTGAGGGCTGCCAGTCCTATTGCACGGCCTATCTCTGGATCGTCCCGGCAAAGGTGGATGGCTCGTGGAAGCTGCCGGAAGCCGAGCTCACGATCAAGCAGGACTTCCAGATGATCACGGGCACGCTCAAGGCCGCGGGCAAGTCGACGGCCATCAAGGGGCGCATGAGCGGAGACCATATCCAGTTCAAGGCCGGCGACGCGGAATACCGCGGCCGCGTCGGCGCCGACGGCATCAGGGGCACGGTAAAGGCGCGCAGCGGCACCGGCGAGTGGAGCGCCACGCGAAGCGGCAGGGCCGCTTCTTGAAGACGGAAGGCAGAAGGCGGAAGGCGGAAGGAAAAGGGCGAATGTGAGCCGGCACGCCCGATTGCGCGCGCTCGTCGCCGCGCCATGCCTCGCCGCGCTGCTTGCCGGCGGGCAGGTGCAGCCTGCGGAAAAGCCCTACGTCCCGGAGCCGGGGGAGATCGGCAAGGACGTGATGTGGCTGCCGAGCGAGGACGCGATGGTGCGGCGCATGCTGGACTTCGCGCAGGTCACCAGCCGGGATTTCGTGGTGGACCTCGGCTCGGGCGACGGCCGGACCGTCATCGCCGCCGCGCGGCGCGGCGCGCGCGCGCTGGGAGTGGAATTCAACGTGCAGCTCGTAGAGCACTCCCGGCGCCTCGCGCGGGAGGCGGGCGTCGGGGACCGCGCGAGCTTCGTGCAGGGCGACCTCTTCGATGCGGACCTCTCGCAGGCGACCGTGATTACGCTGTTCCTGCTCGAGGAGATGAATATCAAGCTGCGCCCGAAGATCGTCGGCCTGAAGCCTGGAACCCGCGTGGTTTCGAATTCCTTCCCGATGGGGGAGTGGCGTGCCGACGCCAGCGCAAAGGTGACCGTGAAGCAGGGGTGCACGTCCTATTGCGACATCTACTTCTGGATCGTGCCCGCGAACGTCGAAGGCTCATGGAAGCTTCCGCAGGGCGAGCTCACGATCAAGCAGCATTTCCAGGTGATCACCGGCACCCTCCGGGCGGGCGCTGCGGCTGTGGCCCTCAAGGGCCGCATGATCGGTGACCGGATCAGCTTCCAGGCCGGCGACGCCGAGTACCGGGGACGCGTCGGCCCCGGCGGCATCACGGGCACATACAAGTCTTCGAACGGTACCGGAGCCTGGAGCGCCACGCGCTCTGGCGGAGCCGCTTCGTAGAATCAGAACGATTCCCTCCTGCGCGTAGTTGTTCTCCTCCCCCTCAGGGGGAGGGATAGGGTGGGGGTGGTTGGAGGAGAGACAATGCGCAAGCTGAGAACGCAGCGCGACAACCAGCAGTGGATGCTCGACCTCGCGCTCAACATGCGCGGGCGGGTGCAGAACTTCGAGCGCGACGACCTCGAGGTGCCGGCGGGCAAGCGCGCGCGCAACTACCGCATGCTGCCCAAGGTCTGGCGCGAAGCCGCGGAGCGCCACGAGCAGCTCGCGCGGCGCGCGCACGCAGCGGGAGCGAACGAGACGGCGACCTACCATTACGATCACGCCATCGAGTCCTACCGCATGGCGCAGCACCCGATCTACTACGACGACCACCCCGTCAAGATCGCGTTGAATCGCAAGCTCGCCGAGATGGTGGACCGCCGCTCGAAGGTGGCGGCCTATCCCATCGAGCGCGTGGAAGTGCCGTTTGGCGGCGGCAAGACCATTTCCTGCCTGCTGCATCTTCTCCCCGATCGCAGGAAAGCCCCGGTCGTTATCTACGTGCCGGGAATGGACCAGACGAAGGAAGTGTTCCCGAAGGCCTACCACAACATCGCGCTCTCGCGCGGCTTCCACGTGCTCGCGATGGACGGGCCGGGGCAGGGGTCCTCGAACCTGCAGAAGATCCGCGCGGTGAAGGACAACTACGAGCGCGCCGGCGCCGCGGTCATCAGCTACCTCACGAAGCGGCCCGAGGTGGACGCGGCGAAGATCGCGATCTACGGAATCAGCATGGGGAGCTACTGGTCGCTGCGGCTCTCGAGCTACGACCACCGCGCGGCGGCGGTGGTGAGCGCGGTCGCGTGCTTCAACCCGAACAACACGATCTTCACGCAGTCATCCCCCCGCTTCAAGCAGATGTTCATGTACATGGCGGGCTACGACGACGAGGCGAAGTTCGACCGGGAGGTCGCGAGCGGCATGACCGTGCGCGGCTACCTGGGCAAGGTGAAGTGCCCGACGCTGCTCGTCACCGGAGAGTTCGACCCCCTGTGCCCGCTCGAGGACGCGGTCGAGGCCTTCCACGATCTGAAGGTCCAGAAGGAGATGTGGGTGTTCGAGAACCAGTACCACCCGCTGTGGAGCATCGCCAATCTGGGCGGCATGGATACCCACGATTACGTGCTCGACTGGCTGAAGGGACTCTTCTCCGGCAAGCGCATGCCCACGAAGCGCGGCCGCGTCGCCTACATCCGCGAGGGCGGCGACGGGCCGTGGGGCCGGTGCGAGTGGACTCCGCCCATCAAGCCGGGGCAGGCGTACTTCTAGACTCGCAGATGATCCGCGCGGCCATCGTCGGCCTGGGCCGGTGGGGCAGGAATCTCGTCGGCTCCGTGCAGGGCAGGAGCGAGCGGCTGCGGTTCACGCACGCGGTGGTCAGGCGGCCCGACGCGGCACGCGATTTCGCCACGCAGCACGGGCTCGAGCTATCGGCCGATTACGGCCGCACGCTCTCGGATGCCGGCATCCAGGCGGTCGTGCTCGCCACGCCGCATTCGCTGCACGCCGGGCAGATCGTCGCGGCTGCCGCAGCGGGCAAGGCCGTGTTCTGCGAGAAGCCGCTGGCGCTGAAACGTGCGGATGCCGCGCGCGCGATCGAGGCCTGTCGGCGCAACGGCGTCGCGCTGGGGCTGGGCTACAACAAGCGCTTCTGGCCGTCGATGCAGGAGATGAAGCGCATCGTGGAGAGCCGCGCGCTCGGCAGTATCCTGCACGTGGAAGGGCATTTCAGCAACGAGACCACCGGCCGGTTCTATTCCGGCTGGCGCGGCGAGAACGCCGAATCCCCGGCTGGCGGGCTGACGGCGACGGGCGTCCACGTGCTGGATGCCTTCGTCGGCCTCGCCGGTCCCGTGCGGCGCGTGTCGGCGCAATTGCTCGGTCACGGGTCCGGCCCGGAGCCGCTCGACGCGCTCACGGTTGTATTCGAGTTCTCGAGTCGCGCCAGCGGCACGCTCGCGTGCGTCCGGAGCACGCCGCAGTTCTGGCGTGTCCACGTGTTTGGCCGGAACGGGTCGGCGGAAGCGCTCGAGGACACCGATCTCGTGGTGCGAATGGCCGGCGCCCCGCCGCAGCGTCGGACCTTCGAGAGCGTCGACGCGCTGCGCCTGGAGCTGGAGGCGTTCGCGCACAGCGTCGCGACCGGGGCGCCCTTTCCGATCCCGTTCGACCAGATGCTCGACGGCGTCGCGGCGCTCGAGGCCATCACGGAATCGCTCGCAACCGGCCGTCCTGTCGTGCTCGGGCAGGAGGAGAGGTAAACTCCCACCACCCCCACCCTATCCCTCCCCCTGAGGGGGAGGGGAATATTTGAGGACAAGGTATGGACACGGCGGTCAAGACTGAAAAGATCATCGCGCGCAAGGACGGCGCGACCGGCTGGGTGATCTTCAACAACCCGGAGAAGAGGAACGCCATGTCGCTCGAGATGTACGAGGCGACGGCCGCCGCGATGGAGAGCTACGCCAAGGACCCGGAGGTCCGCGTCGTGATTCTCCGGGGCGAGGGCGAGAAGGCCTTCATCTCCGGGGCGGACATCTCGCAGTTCAAGGACCGCCGCTCCAACCCCGAGCAGGTGCAGGCGGCCGAGGCGATCTCCGAGCGCTGCAACCGGGCGATCCGCGATTGCCCGAAGCCCGTGATCGCCATGATCCGCGGCTACTGCATGGGCGGGGGCCTCGGCATCGCGGTGGCGTGCGACCTGCGCATCGCCGCCGACGACTCGCGCTTCGGCATCCCGGCGGCGAAGCTCGGCGTGGGCTACCGGTTCTCCGGCGTGCGCAGGCTCACGGAACTGGTCGGGCCGTCGTTCACCGCCGAGATCTTCTACACCGGCCGACAGTTCAACGTGCAGGAAGCGCTGCAGATGGGGCTGGTCAACCGCGTGCTGCCGGTCGCCGAGCTGGAGAAGTACGTGATGGACTTTGCCGCGACGCTTGCCGCCAACGCGCCGCTCACCATCGCCGCCGTCAAGCGCTCGTTGATCGAGCTGCGCAAGGATCCCGCCGAGCGCGACCTCGCGCTCTGCCAGAAGATGGTGGAGGACTGCTTCGCGAGCGAGGACTACAAGGAGGGGCAGAAGGCGTTCATGGAGAAGCGCAAGCCGGTCTTCAAGGGGCGCTGATCATGGCGAAGCGCTGGACGAAGCGCCCGCCGGGGTCGAACTGGGGCGAGTTCGGCGAGGACGACACCCTGGGCCGGATGAACCTTGTCACGGAGGCTCGCCGGCTCGCCGCGCTGAAGGAAGTGAAGGCCGGCCGCGCCTTCTGCCTGAGCCACCCCCTCGACCGCCCCGGCGGCAATGTCCTCAATGCCCATCGCTTTCCCCCTGTATTCCACCCGGTCGAGCGCGACGGGCAGGTGTATTTCAACCTCGCCTTCGAGAAATTCGATCCCCGCTTCACGGACGTGGGCTCGGACGAGGCGGTGATGCTCTACACCCAGTATTCCACTCATTGGGACGGTTTCCCGCACAAGGGATCGCAGTTCGACGCGGACGGCGGCGGCAAGCCCGCAAACGTGTTCTACAACGGCTACCGGATCGTGGACGCGGCCGGCCGCGGGACGCAGGGCAAGCTCGGCGCGGCGGCGCTCGGCATCGAGGGCATGGCAGCGACCGGCGTGCAGGGGCGCGGCGTGATGATCGATCTCCGCCACCACCTGGGCGACGAACGCGTCGAGGTCGGCTTCAACCGGCTCGAGATGATCATGAAGGTCGACAACGTGCGCGTGGAGAAGGGCGACATCGTCTGCCTCCATACCGGGCTCGGGAAGCTGATCCGCGACGCCGACGGGAAGCTCGATCCCTCGATCCGGCGCGCGTGTGCGGTGCTCGACGGCTACGACAAGCGGCTGCTCGAATGGATCGCCGATTCCGGGCTCGCGGCAATCGCGGCCGACAACCTCGCCGTCGAGCGCTCCTCCACTCTCGGCGCCGATCCGCGGCTCCCTCACCGCGGGCCCTCCCTGCCGCTGCACGAGCACTGCCTGTTCAAGCTCGGCATACACCTTGGCGAGCTGTGGTACCTGACCGAGCTCGCCGCCTGGCTGCGGGAGAACCGCCGCAGCCGCTTCCTGCTCACCGCGCCGCCGCTGCGGCTGCCCGGCGCGGCGGGTTCCCCGGTGACGCCCGTCGCCACCGTGTAGCGGTGGCATAATGACCGGGAGGAGGTTTCCCGTGGCTATCCAGGTCTCGCCCGTCACCCCAAGCTTCGTCGCGGAGATCGGCGACGTCGATTTGTCGCAATCGCTCGGCGCTGCCGACGAGGCGGCGATCAAGGCGGCGTTCTGGAAGTACGCGGTGCTGATCTTTCCGGAGCAGGACCTTTCGCCCCAGCGGCACATCGATTTCGCGCAGCGCTTCGGCCCAGTCGAGACCGACCGCGTGCTCGACGCGAAAGTCACGCCGCAGCGGCTCGACGACAGCTTCGCCGACATCTCGAACCTCTCCCCGGACGGGAAGATCTGGAAGGGCGACAGCCGGCAGCGCGCGTACAAGGCGGGCAACAAGCTGTGGCACACCGACAGCTCGTTCCGGTTCCGGCCGGGGCTCGCCTCGATGCTCTACTCGCGCACGGTGACCCCGCTCGGCGGCCACACCGAGTTCGCGGACCAGCGCGCGGCCTACGACGCGCTGCCGGAGGCAATGAAGTCGAGGCTCGAGGGGCTCGTGGCCGAGCACTCGATCGCGGAATCGCGGCGCAAGAGCGGCTTCGCAGAATTTAACGCGGAAGAGTCCCGGCGGTTGCCGCCGGTGCCGCAGGTGCTGGTGCGGACGATCCCGCAAAGCGGCAGGAAATCGCTCTACCTCGCCTCCCACATCGGGCGCATCTTCGAGATGCCCGAGGCGGAGGGCCGCGCGCTCGTCGCGGAGCTGATCGCGCACACGACGCAGCGACAGTTCGTCTACACCCACCGCTGGCGGCCGCGCGACCTCGTGATGTGGGACAACCGCTGCACGATGCACCGCGGCACCGACTACGACGACCTGCGCTGGGTGCGCGACATGCGCCGCACCACGGTGAGCGACGTCGCCAACACCTGCGAGCAGGCCGGCGTCGCCGTGCCGGCGTAGCGCGCCGGGCAATGACTCGCGTCTTCGCGGGAGCCGGGCACTGGGTATCGGGCGCTGGCAAGCGCTCGACCGGCGGGCTGTTCCGGCGCGAAATCGGCGACGGGGAATGGCAGCCGCTTGCCGCTGGTCTTCCGGAGAATGTCGAGGCGCGCGCGTTCGCCGTTCATCCGCGCGATCCCGACGTGCTGTACGCGGGCACGCAGGACGGCCCCTATCGCACGACCGACGGCGGCGCGCACTGGGAGCGTCTCGGCTTCCCCGATCGCGGCGCGGTGATATGGTCGCTGGCGTTCCATCCCGCGCGGCCGCAGGTCATGTTCGCGGGTGTCGCGCCGGTCGCCATCTACCGCAGCGAGGACGGCGGGGACAACTGGTCACGGCTCTCCGGCGCGAAATCGCCCGGTCACTGCGAAATGAGATTTCCCACGCGGGTGACGCGCATCGTCGTCGATCCGGCCCGGACCGATGTCGTCTACGCGGCGCTCGAGGTGAGCGGCGTCATCCGCAGCACCGACGGCGGCGAAACCTGGAGCGACCTCTCGGCGCCGCTGATCAAGCTCGCCGAGAAGCCGCACCTCAAGAGCCGCATCGGCAGCGACCTGGATTTCGAGGGCATGATCGATTCCCACGCCTTCGCCGTCAGCGCGGCGGCCCCGGGCTCGGCGTTTCTCGCGGTGCGCATGGGCGTGTTCCGGACCGACGACCGGGGCGCCTCCTGGCGCGATGCGGAAATCGGGCGCTACTCGCCGCTGACTTACTGCCGCGACATCATCGTCTCGCGGCACGACCCACGCGTCCTGTACGCGTGCCTGTCGGTTTCCGCGCGCGGCAACGATGGCTCGCTTTACCGGAGCGAGGACGTTGGGACGACGTGGCGGCGCTTCGATCACGGGGTGAAGGCGCGTGCCACGATGATGGCGGTGGCGGAGCACCCGCGCGACGCTGCGCGGGTCTACTGCGTCTCGCGCTGCGGCCAGGTGTTCGGCACCGAGGACGCGGGGGCCTCGTGGCGCGAGTACCCGCTGCCCGCGGGGGTCGAGGACGTCTACTCGGTCGCCTGCGCGTGACCCGCCGTCATTCGGGCTTGAGGCCGGCCTGGGCGACGACCTTCCGCCACTGCTCGTAGTCCTTGCGGATCAGCGCGCGCAGATCCTCGGGCGAGCCGCCGCCCTGGGGGAACACGCCGCTCGCGTGGAGCCTCTCCTCCACGTCCTTCCGGGACACGATCCTGCGGACCTCCGTGCTGATGCGCTCCACGACCGCGGGCGGGAGACCCTTCGGCCCGATCATCGCGTGCCAGTTGGTGGACTCGTAGCCGGGCACGGTCTCGGCGAGCGCGGGGATGCCGGGCTCGGTGGGGATACGCTGCGCGCTCGTCATGCCGATCGCCCGCACCCGGCCCGCCTTGACCTGCGGCAGGCCGGTCTGGGGCGGGGAGAACACGACCTGGACGTGGCCCGCCATGGCATCGATCAGGGCCGGGCCGCCGCCCTTGTACTGCACGCCCGTCATCTTCACCTTGGCCATGAACAGAAAGAGCTCTGTCGTGAGGTGCACGATGGTGCCTTGCCCGCTGCTGCCGTAGAAGACCTCGCCCGGGCGGGCGCGCGCCAGGGCGATCAGCTGCTTCGCGTCGCGCGCGGGGAGCGAGGGATGCGCCACCAGCACGAAGGGGCCCTTGCCGATCAGCACGATCGGCGTGTAGTCGTTCAGCGTGTCGAACTTGATCGGCTGCAGGCTCGGGTTGATCGTGTAGCTCGGCGAGATTTCGAGCAGCGTGTAGCCGTCGGGCGCCGATCGCAGCACGAAATCCGTGCCGATCGAGCTGCCCGCGCCCGGCCGGTTCTCGACGACGATGGTCTGCCCGAGCGCCTCGCCGAGCCGCGGGCCGATCAACCGGGCGATGAAGTCCACGCCGCCGCCGGGAGCAAAGGGCACGATCAATCGTACCGGCTTGGCCGGGTACTGCTGCGCGTGAGCCGCTGCGGGCCCGGCGATCGCGGCGGCAAGCGCGACGGTGGTGCAGATGTTCCTCATGGGCGCCTCCTCGCGCTCATTCTACCGGGCGCAGCCCGCCCAGCGAGCCGCCGATGACGATCGCCCGTTGCCTCATGCCATTCACAGGCTTTTTGCTATTATCGAGCCATGGGTCTTCCCGTGCCACAGGCGATGGATCCCGCGCCCTCGGACGGGATGGTGACGCTGACGCACGTGCTCTACGCCCTGCACGGATTCAGCGCGCTGATGGGCGTGCTGAGCGCCGCGTTCATCGTGACGGCGTTCCTGACCGGGTGGCCGTCCATCATCGCGGTGATCGTCAATTACGTGAAGCGCCGCGACGCGCGCGGCACCTGGCTCGATTCGCACTACGGCTGGCAGCTGCGCACCTTCTGGTACGCGCTGCTGTGGGTCGTCGTGGCGGGGCTCCTGTTCCTGACCGTGATCGGCATTCCCTTCGCGTTCGTGCTGATGATCATCGCCGGCCTCTGGGTGCTCTACCGCATTATCCGCGGCTGGATCGCGCTCGCCGAGGCGAGGCCCATGCCGGTTCCCCATTGAGGCGGCATTCCAAAGGAGACGCAGCCATGCAGGCACGACAGAACTGGAAAGTCCTCTTCCTTGCTCCTTTCGCCGTTCTCCTTTTCGGCGCGCTTGCGGGCCCGGTCCTCGCGCAGGACAAGTACCCGACGCGGCCGATCCGCATGATCGTCCCGTATCCGCCGGGGGGCTCGACCGACCCGACCGGCCGCGCGTTTGCCGCGTGGCTCACGGAAGCCTTCGGGCAGCAGGTGGTGGTGGACAACCGGGCGGGCGCCGGCGCGACCATCGGCCACGGCCTCGCCGCCAAGGCCACGCCCGACGGCTACACCATCCTGCTCGGCACCTCGGGGGGGCTGGCAACGGCTCCGGCCATCAACCCGAAGGTGCCCTACGATCCGGTCAAGGATTTCACGCCGATCGGGCTCGGGGTGTACACGCCGTTCCTGCTGGTCGTCTATCCCGCGCTGCCGGCCGCGAACCTCAAGGAGTTCCTCGCGCTCTCCCGGAAGCCGCCCGGAAGCATCAACTTCGCCTCGGTCGGATTCGGGACGCCCAACCATCTCGGCGCGGAGCTCCTCAAGGTGATGACGGGCTTCCAGTTCGTGCATGTGCCCTACAAGGGCGGCGGCCCCGCAGTGGTGGACGTGATCGCAGGCCGCGCGCAGGCGCTCTTCGGCGGCATTCCCTATACCGGGCCGCAGGTGAAGGCGGGGCGGGTGCGGGCGATCGCGATCGGACATCCGACGCGCGTGTCGGGCTGGCCCGATGTGCCGGCGATCGCGGAGACGCTGCCGGGATTCAGCAACACGACGTGGTTCGGGCTGCTCGGGCCGGCAGGGATGCCGAAGCCGGTGGTGGATCGCATCAACGCGGAGATGAAGAAGGCGGTCGCGAATCCGGAGTTCGCGAAGCAGCTCGTGGCAATGGGGCTCGAGCCCGCGAGCAGCACGCCCGCCGAGTTTCACGCCATGATCGCGACCGAGCTCAAGCGCTGGACCCGAGTTATCAAGGAAGCGGGCATCACCACGGAATCCGCGCAGTGATGGTCGGGATGAAGGTAGAAGGATGACCGAAGCGATGGCAGGGCACGACGGGTACTACGAAGCGCTGTGGCCGCGCAGCCCGCGGCAGGCGCGGGTGAAGCCGCTGGCGAAGCGGCTCGATACGCTCGAGGGCAAGACCGTCGCGCAGCTGTGGGACCACGTGTTCCGCGGCGACGAGGTGTTCGAGTTTCTCGAGGCGGGACTCAAGGCGCGCTTCCCCGGCGTGCGCTTCGTGAGCTGGCGCGAGTTCGGCAACACGCACGGCAGCGAGGAACGCGAGGTCGTGGCCGCGCTGCCGCGGCGACTGCGCGAGCTCGGCGCCGACGCCGTCATCTCGGGGATGGGTTGTTGAGGGAGCTGCACGCCCGCCGTGTTGCGGGCATCGGCAGCAGGGGAGGCGGCCGGCGTGCCGTCTTCGACGCTGGTGTGCGAGGGCTTCATGGGGCTCGCTGGCGCGACCTCGATCGGGCTGGGCATGCCCAATCTTCCCGTCGCACGGGTGGTCGGCCATCCGGGCGTGCAGAGCAAGGAGATGCTCGAGCGCAATGTCCTCGAAGTCACGCTCGAGGGCGTGATCGACAACCTTCTCAAGGCGCCGAAGCCGGCCGGCGCGGGCGACGAGCCGGGCGCGCGCGATGTCATCGTCCGGGGCGGCTTCCAGGAAATCAACGACGCCTTCTACGACCACGGCTTCTCCGACGGCCTGCCGATCGTCCCGCCGACGCGCGAGAAGGTCGAAGCGTTCCTGCGCCACACCGACCGCGACCCCGGCGAATCGCTGGGGACGCTGCTCCCGGACAGCCGCGCCGCGACGATCTGGAGCATCGCGGTGAACGGCGTCATGGCCGGATGCCGGCCGGAGTACATGCCGGTGCTCATCGCCCTGATCGAGGCGATGGCCGACCCCGAGTATGGCGTCGAGCACAGCGGCAACACCCCCGGAGGCGAGACGTTGATCATCGTGAACGGCCCGGTCATCCAGCAACTCGGGTTCAACTACACGCAGGGCGTGATGCGCGACGGCTTCCGTCCGAACACCTCGATCGGGCGCTTCTGGCGGCTCTATCTCCGCAACGTCGCCGGCTTCCTGCCGCACCAGAACGACAAGGCAACCTTCGGCAACACCTGGCGCGTGGTCGTCGCGGAGAACGAGGAGGTGCTGAAGAGAATCGGCTGGGAGCCGAACTGCGCCGACTTCGGCTTCGCGCCGGGCGAAAGCACCGTCACCATCGCGCGCTACACCGGCGGCAACCACATCTCCTCGGTGTCGGGCTCGACCCCCGAGACGATGATGCCGTACCTCTACGACGCCATGATCCGGCAGTACTCGTGGCAGCTCATGTTCACGGTCGGGCAGGGCATGGGGACGCTGCGGCCGCTGATGCTGCTCTCCCCGATCATCGCCGAGACCATCGCGGGCTGGGGCTGGTCGCGGGCGGATCTGAAGCGCCGCCTCTTCGAGCACGCCCGCATCCCGGCGCGCGAGTTCGAGAGAATCCTCCGCGACTGGACGCAGAAGCCCACCTGGAACCTGGCGGAGGAGACGCGGGCGGGGCGCATTCCCAAGGTGTTCCACGAGTCCGACGATCCCAACCGCCGGGTGCCGCTGGTGTGGAAGCCCGGGGACTACATGCTCGCCGTGACCGGCGATCTCACGCGCAACAGCGTCTACGTCTTTGCCCACAACGGGGTGCTGGGATATCCTGTGGCAAAGCGCATTCACAAAGGACGGGGAAGCACATGAGAACCACAATACTGCGAGTGGTTGGACTGCTTACCGCATCGATCGTGCTCGTTGCGGGCGGGTCTGCGTGGGGCCAGGCTTATCCCGCCAAGCCCGTCAGGCTCATCATCGGGGGCTTGCCGGGCACGGCGCCCGACATCATCGCGCGCATCGTCGGCCCAAGCATCTCGGAGTCCATGGGGCAGTCCCTCATACTGGACAATCGCGGGGGCGGGGCCGGCCTCCTGAGCGCGCAGATCACCGCCGCCGCCGCTCCCGACGGCTACACGTTCCTCATCGTCGGTGGCGGCAGCCTCGTGATCGTTCCCTACCTCACGAAGAAGCCGCCCTACGACCCGGTCGGGGATTTCACTCCCGTGACGCTCGTCTCGCTCGCGCCGCTCGTGCTGGCAGCCAATCTTGCGCTGCCCGTCAAGACGGTCCAGGAGCTGATCAGCCTCTCCAAGGCGAAGCCCAAGGACCTGCTTTATGGCACCCCCGGCGTCGGCTCGATCCACCATCTCACGGTCGAGATGCTGAACCGAGCCGCAAACATCAACTTGATGCACGTTCCCTACAAGGGCGGGCCGCCGGCGGTGATCGACACGATCGCCGGCCGCGTGCAGCTCGTCATTACCACCGTCATCCCGCTTTCGCCCCACCTCAAGGCTGCGCGCCTGCGGGGGCTTGCCGTCACCAGCGCGAAGCGCACGAGCGTGTTTCCCGATCTCCCGACCATCGCGGAGTCCGGCATTCGGGACTTCGGGGTGTCGTCCTGGGGTTCGATGATCGCTCCGGCCAAGCTTCCATCGGAAATCGTTCAGCGCGTCAACCGATCTATGGTCGAGGCCTTCGCCAAGCCGGAACTCTTTGCCAAAGCCAAGGCGACGTTGCTCAAGCCGCTCACGAGCACGCCAGCCGAGGCGCATCAACTTGTCGCGACGCAGCTGTCGCGCTGGAAGGATGTCGTCGAGCGCGCGAAGATCAAGG
>DATBMB010000204.1:0-2058 GCA_036555035.1 Burkholderiales bacterium
AACTTCTTCGACAGGATCATCGTCATCGCCGCCGTCAGCGTCGTCTTCCCGTGATCCACGTGACCAATCGTCCCAACGTTCACGTGCGGCTTGGTGCGCTCGAATTTGCTCTTGGCCATTTCCTGCTCCGTCTTTCCTGGATCTGGTGCCCACGGCGCGGATTGAACGCGCGACCTCTCCCTTACCAAGGGAGTGCTCTACCACTGAGCTACATGGGCCTCTGCCGCTTCAAATCTCCGCCTGCCTGTGCCCCTGTCGCCCGACTTGCCCGAAAGGTCCGGATCGCTGGAGCGGGTGAAGGGAATCGAACCCTCGTCGTAAGCTTGGAAGGCTTCTGCTCTACCATTGAGCTACACCCGCCACAATTGATATCGAGTATCCCTGAGCCCTGCGTGCCCGCGAATCCTGATGGTGGAGGGGGAAGGATTCGAACCTTCGAAGGCGTAAGCCAACAGATTTACAGTCTGCCCCCTTTGACCGCTCGGGAACCCCTCCGAACGAAACCGGGCATTGTCGTTTGTTTTCCAAGTGTTGTCAAACTTCCGGGGATTTTTCACATGGTTTTCCGCACTGCACCATCGGCCGCTGCCCGGTTCAGTCCCCGCCCGTGCCGCTGACGCTGGTCCCTCCGCACACGAAAAGTGTCTGGCCCGTGATGTAGCCGCTGTCGGGCGAGAGCAGAAACAGCACCGCCCGCGCGATGTCGTCCGGCGTGCCGACCCGCTTCACGGGGACGCTCTCGATGACGCGCCGGCGCTTCTCTCCTCCGGGCGGATGGCCGCGGTCGAAGAGCTCGGTCGCCACCGGCCCGGGCGCGATCGCGTTGACGGTGATGCCGGCGGCCGCAAGCTCCAGGCACAGCGTGCGCGTCATGCCGATCAACCCCGCCTTGGCGGCCGAATACGCGATGCGGCCGGTCTTACCCATCGCCGCGCGCGAGGAGATATTGACGATGCGGCCGAAGCGGGCCGCGCGCATCCCGGGCGCGAAGGCCTGGGTGAGGATCATCGCCGCGCGCACGTTGACCGCCATCGCGTGATCGAGGTCTTCCGCCGTGACCTCATCCAGCGCTCCCGGGTGGTTCACCCCCGCGTTGTTCACCAGGTAATGGACGGCGTGCCGCGCGGCGACTTCCTGCGCCACCTTGCGCGCGGTCTCCGCGTCGCCCAGATCCACGGCGTAGTGATGGAGCCGCTCGTGCCTGAGCCGCGGCGGCCGCCGCTGCAGCGTAATCACGGTGCGCCCGCCGTCGATCAGGTGGCGGGCGACGGCTTCGCCGATGCCCGAGCTTGCTCCCGTCACGACGGCGGCGCCGTCCATGATTCCCTCGACCGGAAAAATCTCGCGCGATTATATCGCCACGAACCCGCGCGGTCGTCGCGCCTGTTCTGGTAACATCGCCGCGCTCCCGCCCATGCACTCGATCGATTCCGGGCGCTCCCGCGCCCTCGCCATCGCCGCGGTCATCGCCGGGGGACTGGCGCTCGACCAGCATCTCGAGTTCTGGGGCCAGACCGTCACCAATTGCGCAGTCTGGGCGCTCTACCTGCACTGGCTGCAACGCGCGGATGCTCCCCAGCGGCTCGCGCTCACGGTGTGCGTCCTCTACGCCACGCTCGGCGAGATCTTCCTGTCCCTCGCCTGGGGACTCTACGACTATCGCCTCGCCGGCATTCCCCTCTTCGTCCCGCCGGGGCACGCGCTGCTGTTCATGCTCGGATCGATCGTCGCCGCCCGGGTGAAGGACTGGATCAACTGGGCCGTGCCGCTCGCTGCCGCCCCGTTCATCGTTCTGGCACTGGGCACCTGCACGGGCACGCTGGATGCGCTGCTCTTCGCCGTGTTCCTCCTGTGCATGCGCTTCGGACGGGCTCCCCGGCTTTATGCCGTCATGTTCGTCCTCGCGCTTGCGATGGAGATCCTGGGAACCCGGCTCGGCAACTGGACCTGGAATGCAGAGGTGCCGTGGCTCAACCTGACGGCGCTCAATCCGCCGCTTGCCGCCGGCGCCTTCTATTGCGTACTCGACCTGCTGATCGTGGCGACGGTGGCCAGGTT
>DATBMB010000212.1:0-3434 GCA_036555035.1 Burkholderiales bacterium
CTTCACCGGGATGGTGCGGCCATCGCAGATGCCGAGCGGGTCGATCAGCACTCTGCCGCGGATCGGCCGCCACACCTGGATGATCGCCCAGCGCTTCGCGAGGCGGCGCTCGGCCTCGGCATCGCCCACGATCTCGCGCAACCGCTGTGGCGCGGAATCCTCGGTGTAGTCGTTGTGCACGCTCTTCACGGTCGGGCGCGCGTCCATGGCCTTCTGCAGGTCCTCGTCGCTCACGCGGAGGGTATGGTCGAACACGATCACCTCGGACGCCCCGGAGTGCTTCCTGATCAGCGCCTGCACTTCCGGGTCGTAGACGCGCGCGCGCTCTTGCTCGTCCAGGAAATCCCTGACGCGCGTGGCGTGGTCAACGAACACGAACCCGTGCACATCGAGCCTGAAGGTGTCGCGCAGCGGCCGGCCGTTGCGGATCGTCATCTCGTATTGCCGGTACTGCGGCGGCACCGCCTTGTGCTCCATCTCCGGCCAGTCGATGTAGCGCACCGGCGGCACCCCGGTGTCGACGATGTAGTTGAAGCGGGCGCGAATGGTGCCGGTTGCCGGCTTCTCGGTCGTGATCTGCATGAATTGCTCCCGCGATATGGACCCGATCATAGCGGTTTTTCCGGCGGCGGGGGACGGTCCTTCGGCGGGCGCTTGCGCCCCGGCAGCAGCTCGAACAGCCATTCGGCGAGCACGTTGGCGCGAATGACGCGGATGGCGAGCGCCGTCGGCGAGATCGGCCGCACGAGCCGCGTCTCGCGCAGCCCCCGCAGGAACACTGCGATCACCACCGCGCGCGCCACGCTCGAGGCGCAAAGCGCGAGCCACAATCCGCTGGCAAAAACGAACGTGTAGCCGCCGATCTGGAGCTCGCGCGGCGCGTGCGTCGCGAGGAAGCCGCCGAGCAGCGCGCCGGCAAAGACCGCCGTATTCGAGAGCGCCTGGTGCACCGCGCTGTAGGCCGCGCGCTTCTCCGGCAGCGCGACATCGTAGAGGAAGTTCCCCGCCGCAAGGCTGAACCCGGCCCACACGATGCCGCCGATGAACTGAAACACCAGGATCGCCCAGAAGTTCGGGAACAGCACCCACAGCACTGGCAGCGCGGGAAACACGATGCTCGTCACCTGCACCACCCGGAGGTTGCCGAACACGTCGGAGAGCCGGCCCCACAGATTCAGCGCCGCGAACTGCATGAGCACGCCGAACGCGGTTGCCGCCGTGAACTCGAGATAGGAGAAATCGAGATCGCGCAGCATGTAGAGCGTGAAGAACGGCGAGGCGATGGCGACCGCCAGGTTCATGAAGGCGATGAAGAGCGCGAAGCGGCCGAAGTCCGAGCCGTGCACCCGCTCGAGCAGGCGCCCAAGCGGCGGCAGGGTGAACGGCGCAAGGCGCGCGAGCGGCTCGTGCATGCGCATCAGCTGCTCGAGCGAGTAGAGGCGCGCCACGAGCGCGACCCCGAAGATCCCCGCGAAGCCCCAGTGCGCGAGCGCCCGCTGCTCGGAGAACTCCAGGGCGAGGCCCGCCGCGGTGAGGCTTGCGAAGGTCATGATGCTCATCAGCTGCGTGCGCCGCCCGAAAAAGCGCCCGCGCCGGCGCTCGGGCACGAGGTCGCTGATGAGACTGCTCCACGGCGGGGCCGCGAATTGGCCGCCGATGTAGTAGAGCGTCACCGCCGCGATGAGCAGCGCGACCGAGGCCTCGAGCGGGACGAACGCCAGCGCGATGATCGGCAGCCATGCCAGCGACTGCAGCGCCACCCCGGCAAAGATCAGGGCCTTGCGCCGGATGGACTGCCCCGCCACCCAGGCCGAGGCGAGCTGCGCGACCGAGCCGAGCAGGAGGGGCACCGCCGCGAGAGCCGTGATCTGGGCAGTGGTCGCCTTGAGAAAGACCGCGAACGCCTGCAGGTAGGACTCGCCCGCGCCGAACATGAGCGACCACGCGACGCCGTCGCGCACGGAATAGCGCAGCGAGCGGTCGACCTGCGGGTCGCGCGAGTAGACCGGGGACGGACCGCGTTTCTGGGAAGGCTGGTCCGTCCCCATTTTTCAGGCGGCCTTCGCCGTGCTGCGCGCGCCCGCCTCCAGCTTGAAGAGCCGCGCGGCGTTCTTCCAGAGAATCTGCTCGCGCTCCGATTCGCTCAATCTTGCGTCGTCGAGGACCTTCATCCGGATCTGGTGCAGTGTCGCCGGCACGCTCAGCCAGCGCCAGGTGGCCGACCAGTCGGTCCCGAACATGACGCGATCGGGCCCGATCTTGTCGACGGCGAGGCGCAGATGCTGCGGGCTCGTTCCGACCACGTCGAAGTAGATGTTGACGTTGCGCATGGCGACCGTCATGGCGCTCTCGAAATAGCGCGTGATGCTCCGCCCCATCTTGGTGAGAATGATCGGCACGCGCGGATGGCGCCCGGCGACCTCGTCGGCCCAGAGCGGATCGCCGTAGAAGAGGCCGCCCGGGAACTGCGACCACGCCGTCGGGAACTGGATCGGCACCCCGTGCTTCTCCACGACGCGCATGATGCCGGACAAGTCCTTCGCGATCTTCTCGGGATTCACGTGATCGGTGAGCGCCCGCACGAAGGTCTCGCCCACGCCCTTCATGCCCATCGCCCCCAGGCAGCGCTCGAGCTCGGCCGGCGCCGCCTCGCGCGTCGGGCCGGGGTCCTCGTGATAGCCCGCGGCCTCCTGGTCGTGGCCCACCCGCGCGAGCGCGGCCATGCGCTTCGGGTGCTGCTTTGCGGCGGCCGCGACGAGATCGTTCGAGACGAACCCCGCCCGCGCCTGCACCAGCGCGAAATCGACGCCGTTCCGGTCCATGTCCGCGACGAGGTCGTCGCTGTTGTCGACCGGCTGCTCCGTGTTGTTGCACTGGTAGAGCTCGGGGTAGCGCGTGCGGAACGCGATCGCGTCCTCCATCGTCCGGATGTGCCGGCTCAGGTCGCGGAACGAGGGAAAGCTGTAGAGATGGACGTGCGTGTCGATGATCATGTAAGCGCCTCTTTCAGTCAGTATCGGATTCTGTCCGCCGTCTTCCGGCAAGCCACCTGAACAACGCGAGCGCGCCCATCGCAATGGCGCTCGCGCCGCCCCACATCAGGATCTCGAACGGCCACAAGTTGTGTGAGGTGGGATCGCGCGCGGTGTCGATGACGATCCGCCCGATGACGAAGGCCATCATGAGCGCCGGGACCGCGGCCGCGATGCGCCAGCCGCCACGCCATGTCCACAGCCCCCAAAGCGGCGCCCCGGCGCCCACCACCAGCAGTCCGAGCACGGTGAGCATGAAGAAGGACATGAACAGCATGCCGCCGGTCGACACCGGCTCGCTCATCCGCTGCTCGTAAGCCTGCTTGTAGCGCACCCGCTCCTCGGCCATCAGCTCGTCCACCCACTCCGGGGGGCTTCGCCGCGCGGCCGGGAGCCCCGTGC
>DATBMB010000051.1:0-5550 GCA_036555035.1 Burkholderiales bacterium
GCGCCGATGGAGATCATCGAGGAGCGCACGGTCGGGCCCTCGCTCGGCGCGGAGAACATCCGCATCGGCTTCCAGTCCACGTGGTACGGGTTCATCGCGATCGCGGTATTCATGATTTCGTACTACGCCCTGGTCGGCGTGGTCTCGATCATCGCGCTCACCGCCAACGTCCTGTTCCTGGTCGCGCTGCTCTCCATGCTCCAGGCGACTCTCACGCTGCCCGGCATGGCGGGCATCGCGCTCACGATCGGCATGGCGATCGACGCCAACGTCCTGATCAACGAGCGCATCCGCGAGGAGCTGCGCAACGGCAACAGCCCGCAGGCGGCGATCCACGCCGGCTACGACCGGGCGTGGGGGACGATCTTCGACTCGAACGTCACCACGCTTATCGCGGGGCTCTTCCTGTTCCTGCTGGGCTCCGGGCCGGTGAAGGGTTTCGCCGTGGTGCTGTGCCTGGGGATTCTCACCTCCCAGTTCAGCGCGGTGGTGGTCTCGCGGGCGATGGTCAATCTCTACTACGGCAGCCGCCGCCGGCTGGAATCGATCTCGATCGGCCAGGTCTGGCGCCCGGAATCGGCCCCCGGCAAGGTATGAGGGTGGAAAGGACAGGATCGTAGCCATGGAATGGTTCAGGATCAGGCGCGACATCCCGTTCATGCGCTACGCGCTGATCTTCAACGTGATCTCGATCGTCACGTTCCTGATCGCAGTGGGCTCGCTCGCCATCCGGGGGATCAACCTCGGCGTGGATTTCACCGGCGGCACGGTGATGGAGGTGGCCTACCCCCAGGCCGCGGACCTCGGCAAGATCCGCGAGTCGGTGGCGCGGCTCGGCTTCACCGAGGCCTCGGTGCAGAACTTCGGCACCTCGCGCGACGTGCTGATCCGGCTGCCGGCGAAGCAGGGGGTGAGCAGCGCCAAGCTCTCGGAGCAGGTGATGCAGGAGTTGAGGAAGGACGATGCAAAGGTCGAGATGCGCCGCGTCGAGTTCGTCGGGCCGCAGGTGGGAAGGGAGCTCCTCGAGAACGGCGCGCTCGCGCTGCTGTTCGTGTCGCTCGGGATCGTCGCCTACCTCGCGCTCCGGTTCGAGTGGAAGTTCGGGGTCGCGACGATCATCGCGAATCTTCACGACACCGTGATCATCGTCGGCTTCTTCTCGATCTTCCAGTGGGAGTTCTCGCTGCCGGTGCTGGCGGCGGTGCTGGCGATCCTCGGCTACTCGGTGAACGAGTCCGTGGTGGTGTTCGACCGGGTGCGCGAGGTGTTCCGCAACCGCAGGATGCGCAACCTCTCGGTGGCGCAGATCCTCGACCACGCGATCACGGCGACCATGTCGCGCACCATCATCACCCATTTCAGCACCCAGCTCATGGTGTGCTCCATGCTGCTCCTCGGCGGCGAGGCGCTGTTCTACTTCGCGCTCGCGTTGACGATCGGCATTCTCTTCGGCATCTATTCCTCGGTGCTGGTGGCATGCCCGATCGTGATGTGGCTCGGCGTCTCGCGCGAGGACCTGGCCCGGCCCGAAGTCCAGAGGAAGCCCGGCGAGTCCGGCGCGGTGGTCTAGACGCGGCTGCCGGTCCGTGGAGCTTCTCACCAGCCTCGTAGACATCGTCCTTCACCTCGACCGCCACCTGCAGTGGCTGGTCGCGAACTACGGTCCGTGGATCTACGCGATCCTCTTCCTCATAATATTCTGCGAGACCGGGCTGGTGGTGACGCCGTTCCTGCCGGGAGACTCGCTGCTGTTCGTCGCCGGGACGCTCGCGGCGGCCGGCGACATGTACATCCACGGGCTGTTCGCCGCGCTCGCAACCGCCTCTTTCCTGGGAGACAACACCAACTACTGGATCGGGCGCTACCTCGGCCCGCGCGTGTTCTCGCGCGAAGGCTCGCGCTTCCTCAATCCGGAGCACCTGGCGCGTACGCATCGCTTCTACGCCCGCTACGGAGCCAAGACGATATTCCTCGCGCGCTTCGTCCCCATCATCCGCACCTTTGCGCCGTTCGTGGCCGGCATCGGCCACATGCGCTATCCGCGATTTCTCTTCTTCAGCTTTACCGGTAGCATTGCCTGGGTCGGCTCGCTCGCCTACGCCGGCTTTTACTTCGGCAATGTGCCGTGGGTGAAGCAGAACCTGTCGTTGGTGATCGTCGCCATCATCCTGCTCTCGATCTCGCCCGGCGTCATCGAGTACCTGCGCCATTTGCGCGCGAAACGGGCAGGCAGCTAGCAGCAGGCAATCAGCGGCAATCTGCCGCTCTTCGTTCCAAGTGAACCTCTACCTGCGGCTGCTCATCCTGCTCTTTCGCCTGATCGGGCTGCCGCGCCGGGGGGTGTTCGAGGAGTCGCGCGTCGGCTTCCGGGTGCTGCCCACCGACTGCGACGTGAACCTCCACATGAATAACGGCCGCTATCTCGCGTTCATGGACCTGGGGCGGCTGCACTACGTCGCCCAGGTCGGGCTGCTGCGGATTATCCTGCGCAGGCGCTGGGGGGCCGCCCTGGGCGCCGCGGAGATCAACTTCATCCGGCCGCTCGCGCCGTTCCGGAAATTCGAGCTCGTCACCCGGCTCGTGACCTGGGACGAGAAGTACGCGTACATGGAGCAGCGCTTCGAGTCGCGCGGCGCGCTCTGCGCGCACGCTTTCGTGAAGGGACTCTTCCTGGACCGGAACGGCCGGGTCAGCCCCCCGGAGGTGGCCGCGGCGCTCGGCGCCACAGATGCGCCGCCGCCCATGCCGGAGGAGCTCAGGATCTGGGCCGAGCTCGGAAGCGTCAAGAGGCAGAAGGCGTGACGACTATTGCGGCTGGATGCCCGCTTCGGAAATCACCTTCCGCCAGCGCGCGCTGTCCTCCCGCATGAGCCTGGAGAACGCGGCAGGCGAGAGCTTGCCCGGCTCGAAGCCCTGCTCGACGAGCGCGTCACGCAACGCGGCGGCGCCGAGCGTTGCCCTGAACTCGCGATCGAGCAAGCCCGTGACCGCGGCTTCGGTACGGGCCGGCACGAACACGCCCATCCACAGCGCGGCGTGAAAGCCGGGGAAGCCGGACTCCGAGACGGTGGGCGTCTCGCGCAGAGTGGAAACCCGCTCGCGGCTGGTTACCGCCAGCGCGCGCAGCTTTCCGGCCCGCACGTGGGGGAGCGACGCCGGTATGGTCGTGATCTGCAGCTGGATGCGCCCCGCCATGAGATCGATCGTGGAGAGCGTGGATCCCTTGTAGGGCACGTGCACCATGTCGATGCCCGCCGCCTTCTTGAACAGCTCGCCGGTGAGATGGCCAAGGCTTGCATTGCCGACCGAAGCGTAGTGAATCTTGCCCGGATTCGCGCGTGCGTGCGCGACGAACTCCGCCACGGTAGTTGCCGGCACCCCGGGATTCGTCGTCATGAAGTACGCGGCGTCCCCGAGCAGCGCGACCGGGGAGAAATCCCGCACGGGTTCGTAGCCGAGCTTCGCGTTGAGGATCGGCGCGAGCACGTGGGTGGTGGTCGTGCCCAGCGCCCACGTATAGCCGTTGGGCGCCGCCTGCGCCACGATCGCGACGCCGATCGTCCCGCTCGCGCCCGCGCGGTTGTCCACCACGACCTGCTGGCCGAAGCGCTCGGAGAGCCGCTGCGCGACGAGGCGCGCCGCGACGTCCGTGGAGGTGCCCGGCGGGAACGGCACCACGAACCGGATGGGCCGCGATGGATACGACTGCGCCTCCGCCGGCATCGCCGCCGCCAGCATCAGGCAGCCGATGGCGGCTCCAGCCAGGTGCCGCGGTAATTCGGAGACAAGGGTGCGCATTTCAGGTAAGCGCCTGATCCATGCCCAGCAGCAGCTCTTCGAAGTCATCGAGCGAATTGTAGCGGGGCGCCGCGGCGAGGTGCGGGGTCACGATGACGTTGGGGAAGCCGAGCAGGGGGTCGTCGGCGCGCCCCGGCGCATCGTAGTGCGGATCGAGGCCGAACCCGCCCAGCCGTCCGGAGCGCAGCGCCTCGAGCAGCGCCGCCCGGTCCACCAACTCGGGGCGCGAGACGTTGATGAGGATCGCCCCGCGCTTGGTCGCGCCGAGCTCGCGAGCGCCGATGATGCCGCGGGTCGAGTCGTTGAAGGGCAGATGGAGGCTTACGAAATCGCTTTTCGCGAGCAGCGCGTCGAGTGAATCGTGGGCTGCGCGGTACTGCGCCGCCTCCTCCCCGGACAGCGGGTGACGCTGGGTATAGACGATGCGCATGCCGAATGCCGCCGCGCGCGAGGCGAGCTCGCGCCCGATCTCGCCCATTCCGACGATGCCGAGCTGCCTGCCGTAGAGGTTGCGCGTGCCGGTGACGCGGCCCCAGTTCGCGTTGGCGGTGTGCGCGCGGTCGTACTGCGTGGGCGAATAGCCCGCCGCCGTGAGCTGCTCGACGCTCACGAGGCCCGCAGCGTGGTGGATCTTGCGGGCAAGCGCCAGCATCAGCGCGAGCGCATGCTCCGCGCAGGAAATGTTGGCGCGCCGGCGCAGGGTGAGCACGCGGACGCCGGCGCGCTGGCAGGCGGCCGTGTCGATGTTGGAGAGGACCATGCCGTACTTCTGCACGACGCGAAGCTGACCGCCCGCTGCGGCAATCTCGCGCTGCCCGAGGGCGAGGGACTCCGTGACGACGGCCGTTGCGCCGGGCATTGCAGCGAGCAGGGCACCCTGGTCCGGGACCAGCCGCACGTCGGCCGGATGGATGCGCGCGAGCCGCGCGCGCTGCCGCCCGCACCAGCCTTCGAGATCCGGCAGCTCGTGCGCGAAGAAGTGGGAGAACGCGGCGACGCGCGCCGCCGGGGTCGCTGGATCGAGGATGACCTGGATCAGCCGCGGGAAGGGATCGTCCTCGACGACGACGACGGGGCGTGCCATCACGCGTTCTCGGGCTCGATGTCGAGCGCCTTCAGCACGCGGGTGTGCATGTTGTAGGCGGCGGCGAGCACCGTCAGCTCCACGACGGCGCGCTCGCCGAAGTGCATCCGCAATGACTTGAACACGGCATCCGGGACCTCGACATCGCGCGTCATGGCGTCCACGTACGCGAGCAATGCGGCGTCCTGCGGCGAAAACAGGCCCGACTTGCGCCAATCGCGCAGCGCCTCCACCTCGGCCGGCCTGACGCCGGCCGGCTCCGCGTAGCGCGCCTGGTGGATCCTGAACACGTATTCGGCGCGGTTGAGGACCGCGACGCGCAGGATGACGAGCTCGCGCAGGCGGTCGCTGACCCCGGTCTGGAAGCGCACCGCGTTGTTGAAGTCGAACCAGGCGGCGGCAAGCCCCGGGGAATTCAGCAACGCGCGATACAGATTGAGCAGCCGGCCGCCGCGCCCGCCCCGGATCTTCGCGACGACTGCGGCAACGTCGGCGCCGGCGCTCTCGTCGAGAAGGGGAACCCGTGCCAAGGGCTGCGTGGGGCGCGCTAGATGCGCTTCGCCAGCTCGGCCGCCTTGCCGATGTAGGTCGCCGGCGTCAGCGCGAGCAGCCGTTGCTTGTCCGCGTCCGGAATGGCAAGGCCCCGGATGAAGGCGTGCAGCGTCTCG
>DATBMB010000075.1:0-2340 GCA_036555035.1 Burkholderiales bacterium
CCGCGGGTAGCAAGACCTACAAGGGTCAATGCTTCTGCGGAGCGGTTCAGCTCACGGTCACCGGGGAGCCGGCCGGCATGGGCTACTGCCACTGCGAGTCGTGTCGGAGCTGGTCGGCCGGGCCGGTCAACGCCTTCACGCTCTGGCAGCCTCAAGCGGTACGGATCACGCGGGGCGCCGACAACATCGGCACCTACAACAAGACGGCACGCAGCTACCGCAAGTGGTGCAAGACCTGCGGCGGGCACCTTTTCACCGAGCATCCCGGCTGGGGACTGATCGACGTCTACGCAGCGGTCATTCCGGACTTCCCGTACCGCGCCGATGTCCACGTCAACTACCAGGAGACCAGGCTGCGGTTGCGCGACGGATTGCCGAAGCTGCGGGACCTTCCAAAGGAGATGGGTGGCTCGGGCGCCGCCGTGGCCGAATAGCCGGTTCGCCGCCGCATGCTGTGGCAAGATGGCGGCTGGGCTTCTCCTTCGGATCGCGCACAGGAGCGCGGGAGGTGCGTTTCATGAAAGCCGCATTCGTCATCTTCAACCGCATGACGTCCCTGGACTTCGTCGGGTTCTACGACCCGGTCACGCGCCTGAAATCCATGAAGATCCTCGACGACTTCGAGTGGCGCGTCTGCTCGCGGACGCGGAGCGTCGTCGATGACCGGGGGCTTCGCTACGAGGTGGCCGCGGTGGACGAGCCGCTCGCTTCCTACGACATGATCATCGTGCCCGGTGGATACGGCACCCGTGACCTCGAGCACGACCGCGGCTTCATCGACTGGCTGAAGACCGCCCAGGCGACGCCGCTGAAGGTATCCGTCTGCACGGGCGCGCTGCTCCTGGGTGCCGCGGGCTTTCTGCGGGGCCGCCGCGCGACGACCCACCCCAGCGCCTACAAGGAGCTCGAGCCCTACTGCGGCGAGGTCGTGAAGGAGAGAGTGGTCGACGAAGGGGACATCATCACCGCGCGCGGCGTGTCGTCCTCAATCGACATGGGCCTGCACCTGGTGCAGCGGCTGGCGGGCGCCGAGGCGCGCGACCGGGTCGCAACGCAGATGGACTATCCGTACCGCTGGAAGCTGTAGCGTTCACGGCGCTGAAGGGAGACGCCATGCTCGAGCTCCGCCCGAACTGCGAGAACTGCAACAAGCCCCTGCCGCCGGATTCGCTCGAAGCGCGCATCTGCAGCTACGAATGCACCTTCTGCGCAACCTGCGTCGAGCACGTCCTGGGCAATGTCTGCCCGAACTGCGGCGGCGGATTCGCTCCCCGGCCCATGCGGCCGTCCCGGAACTGGAAAGGCGACAACTACCTCGGCAAGGACCCGGCGGGCACGCGCGTGAAGCACCGGCCGGTCGATCCTGCCGCCCACGCGAAGTTCTCAGCGGCGATCAAAGACATTCCGCCCGAGAAACGCTAGCGCGCCGGCCACTCCGCCTTGTCAAAGCCGAGCGGCACGGAGGGCCGGGACCAGCGCGGCGGCGTTTCGGAAATGCGCACCACCGGCGCGAGGTGCTGCAGCTTTCCGTCCGGCGTCACGCTCGTAGTTGACCAGCGCTCGATCTCGGCCGCAGTGAAATCCTTCGGCACGTCCTTCAACTGCGCTTCCGGCACCTCGCCGCGCGAAACGAGCCAGCGCCCGGTCTGGGCCAGCGAGATGCGCACGAGCCAGCTGCCGCCCTCCCGCGCGCGGCGCGCGAGCGCCACCATGGCGCCGAAGGCCATCAGGTAGCCGGTCAGATAGTCGATCGCCGAGATCGGATAGAACTGCGGCCCCGGGTCCGCACCGGGAAAGACCTTCCCCTGGCGGTCGGCGATGCCGCTTACGGACTGCACGACGGTGTCGAAGCCGCGGCGCGAGGCCCACGGGCCGACATGGCCGAAGGCGCAGAGCGAGACGCACACGATGCCCGGCCGCAGCTTCGCGAGCGCTTCCGGCGAGAAGCCGCGATTGGCGAGCGTGCCCGGCCGGTAGCCCTGCGAGAAGACATCGGCCTCGCGCGCGAGCCCGCGCAGGATCTCGACGTCCTTCTTCTCGCGCAGGTCGAGGTAGGCCGAGAGCTTGCCATGGCCGGTGTCGTGCTCCTGGTAGCCGAGGCTCGGCAGGTGCGCCGCGGTGATCTTCAGCACATCGGCGCCGTGCTCGGCGAGCGTCCTCGCGCAGGTCGGCCCGGCGAGCACTCGCGTGAGATCGAGGACCCGAATGCCCGACAGCGGCCGATCGCCCTCGGGAAGCTTCTCCGACGGGCTGTCGCCGATCTTGAGAATTTCCATCAGCGGCAGCGACGCGACCGCCGCGCCCTGCGGGTGCCTGGCCCATTCGGCCATGCTGCGCACC
>DATBMB010000109.1:0-2690 GCA_036555035.1 Burkholderiales bacterium
CACCTGCTCGGCGACGCGCGCCGACGTGTAGAAGCCGAGGCACAGCACCGCCGGCCAGAACGAGGCCCACGGCGGCACCATCTGCTTAAGGGTTTCGCCCAGCGCCCTCGGCAGGACCTCCGGCAGCACGAAGTACCACAGAAACATCTGCACCAGCAGCGGGATGTTGCGGAAGAACTCGACATAGGCATTGCCGAGCCGCACTGCCCAGGCGAGCGGGGTCGTGCGCACGGTTCCGACCGCCGAGCCGAGCGCCAGCGCAATGACCCACGCGAGAAGGGCGGTTGCCAGCGTCCAGCCCAGGCCGGAGATGAGCCACCACAGGTAGATGCCCGTGCCGTCCGGCGCCGGCGCCCAGAGGATCGCCCAATTCCAGTTGTAATTCACCGAGCCTGCTTTCTTCCGGCCGCCCTAAATGAAAAGCGCGCGTTGAGCGACGATCCATTCGTTCGCTCGAACGCGCGCAGTTAAAACGGCGCGTAGCGTCCGTTTTAACGCTTATTGGTAGCTCTTAGGATCCCCCGAATCGGTCGGGTTCGCGACGACCTTCCTGAACTGGGCGCTCATCGGCACGTTGAGGTTGATGCCCTTGGGCGGGATCGGCTTCAGGAACCACTTCTCGTAGATGGCGTTGATGCGCCCGGACTTGTAGAGGCTGCGCATCGCGCCGTCCACGACCTTCTTGAAGGCGGGGTCGTCCCGGCGCAGCATGATGCCGTACGGCTCGACGGTATAGGCCTCGGAGCCGATTAACCAGTCGCCGGGATTGCGGGAAGTGGCGACCAGGCTGTAGAGCAGGATGTCGTCCATGAAGAAGGCGGCCGCCCGGCCGGTGTCCACCGTGAGGAACGCCTCGGCGTGGTCCTTCGCGGCGATGATGTTCATCCCAAGCTTGCGCTTGGTGTTCTCCTCGGTCGCCCACTTGATGTTGGTGGTGCCCGAGGTCGAGACGACGGTCTTGCCCTTGAGATCGTTCAGCGACTTGATCTTCGAGGCCTTCTTCGCCACGTAGCGGTTGGCGGTCACGAAGTGCGTGATGGTGAACCCGACCTGCTTCTGGCGCTCGAGGTTGTTGGTGGTGGAGCCGCACTCGAGGTCGATCGTGCCGTTCGCCATCAGCGGGATGCGGGTGGCCGAGGTCACGGGGTTGTACTTGACGTCGATCTTGGCCATCTTGAGGTGGGCCTTGACCGCGTCCACGATGTTCATGCAGATGTCCATCGCGTAGCCGACGACCTGCTGCTTGTCGTCGTAGTAGGAGAAGGGTATCGAGGTGTCGCGGTGACCCAGCGTGATGGTTCCCGACTTCTTGATCTTGTCGAGCGTCTGGGCACTTGCCGTTCCGGTCAGGACCGCGGCGGCGAGCACGGCGGCAAGCAGCGTGGCGATGCGTTTCATGTTGGACTCCCCCAAGGCTTAACTGTCTGGATTGCTGCAGGTATTGTCGGTGCGGAATTCAATCTAGCCCATCGGCCCCCCCCTTGTCCAGCAGCCGCGCGTCCCGGAACGTTCACCGATTGCCCCTATCATAACGGTTGCTACTCCTATGGGTTGACCTGAGGAGGCATCATGGCAATCGAAACCGTGCGTTACGAGCACGATCTGCTTGGCGACCGGGCCGTCCCCGCGAGCGCCTACTACGGGGTGCACACCCTGCGCGCGCTCGAGAACTTCCCGATCACCGGCACCGCCATTTCCATCTACCCCGAGCTCGTGACCGCGCTCGCCTGCGTGAAGCAGGCGGCGGCGCTCGCCAACAACGAGCTGGGGCTCCTCGACGACGAGCGGGCGCGGGCCATCGCCGCGGCGTGCCAGGAGATCCGCGAGGGCAGGCTGCTCGAGGAATTCGTGGTGGACGTGATCCAGGGCGGCGCGGGCACCTCCGCCAACATGAACGCAAACGAGGTGATTGCCAACCGCGCGCTGGAGCTGATGGGCCGCAAGCGGGGCGATTACGCCCGCCTGCACCCGCTTGACCACGTCAACATGAGCCAGAGCACGAACGATGTCTACCCGACGGCGGTCAAGGTGGCGCTGCACTTCGGGATCCGGAGGCTGACGGCCGCGATGGCGGAGCTGCGCGGCGCGTTTGCCGCCAAGTCGGCCGAATTCGCCGACGTGCTCAAGATGGGCCGCACCCAGCTCCAGGAAGCCGTGCCGATGACGCTCGGCCAGGAATTTTCCACCTACGCCGTGATGCTGGAGGAGGACGAGAGCCGGCTGAAGGAGGCGGCGCTCCTCATCCAGGAGATCAATCTCGGCGCGACGGCAATCGGCACCGGCATCACCGCACACCCGGACTATGCACTGCTCGCGTGCCGCAAGCTCGCCGACATCACCGGGATCGCGCTCATCACGGCGCCCAACCTGGTGGAGGCGACGCAGGACGCCGGCGCGTTCGTCCAGCTCTCCGGGGTGTTGAAGCGCGTCGCCGTGAAGCTCTCCAAGACCTGCAACGACCTGCGGCTGCTCTCCTCCGGCCCGCGCGCGGGCCTGAACGAGATCAACCTGCCGGCGGTGCAGGCGGGCTCCTCGATCATGCCGGGCAAAGTCAACCCCGTGATCCCGGAGGTCGTGAACCAGATCGCGTTCGAGGTGATCGGCAACGACGTGACGGTGTCCTTCGCCGCCGAGGCGGGCCAGCTCCAGCTGAACGCCTTCGAGCCCATCATCGCGCACAGCCTGTTCAA
>DATBMB010000138.1:0-1874 GCA_036555035.1 Burkholderiales bacterium
GCCTTGATGACCTTCGCCCACTTCGCGAGCTCGACCTTGATGTGCGACGCGAACTGCTCGCGGGTGCTTCCCACCGCGACGAGCCCCTCGCCCGTCATGCGGCTCGTCATGTCCGGGGCGCGCATGATGGTCACGATATTCTTATTAAGGAGGTCCAGCACATCCGCCGGCGTGCCCGCGGGCGCGAGCACGCCATACCACTGGCTCGATTCGTAGCCCTTCAGCCCGGATTCGGAAACGGTCGGCAGCCCGGGCAGGGCCGGCACGCGCTCGCGGCTCGTCACGGCCAGCGCGCGCAGGCGGCCCGCCTTGACGAGCGGCACCGCGTTGGTCGTCGGCATGAACATCACGCTCGCCTCGCCGCTCATCAACCCGACGATCGCGGGGCCCGTCCCGCGGTATGGGACGTGAACCATCGTGACCTTCGCGAGCGCGTTGAACAGCTCCGCGGCGAGGTGCGGCGTGCTGCCGCTGCCCGAGCCGGCGTAATTGACCTGCCCGGGCCGCGCCCGCGCGAGCGCGATCAGTTCCTTGACCGATTTCACCGGCAGCGACGGGTGCACCACCAGCACGTTGGGCGCGAGCGCGATCAGGCCGACCGGCTCGAAATCCCGTACCGGGTCATAGGTGACCTTGCTGTACAAGCTGGGCGTGGTGACGAAATTCGCACCGTTGACCATCAGCGTGTAGCCGTCCTTCGCCGACCGGGCCGCAAGCTCGCTCCCGATCATGCCGTTGGCGCCGGGGCGGTTGTCGACGACGAACGGCCTGCCCAGCGCCTCGGCGAGCTTCTGGCTGATGAGCCGGCCCGCCCCATCCACGCCGCCGCCCGGCGGGAACGGCACGATCACGCGCACCGGGCCCGCGGGGTAGCCTTGCGCTCCGGCCGGCCCCGCCGCACAAGCGAACGCCAGCGCCACCGTGAGCGCCTTCGCAACCTGCATCACGTATCTCGTCATGCCTTTCCCTGCTGCGCGCGCTTCCATGCTTTCACCAGCGCCCGGTAGGAGAACTCGACGGCCATCTCGCGCTTGTAGGCCGCGGATCCCCGGACGTCCGGCATCGGCTCGGCGGCTTCGCGCGCAGCCTGGGCCGCCGTGCGAAGATTGTCGTCATTCAGGCGCGTGCCGGCAAGCGCCCTCAGGTCGAGCACGATCGGCTTCCAGCTGACCGCGCCCACGGCCGCGCGCGCCCGATGGCACGTGCCGTCGGCGTTGAGGGTCACCGCCGCGGCGGTGTTCACGGTCGGGATTTCCAGCACACCGCGCGCCATGTACTTGTAGAAGCTCGAGCCGGAGCGCGCCGGCGGCGGATCCACTTCTATCGCGACCACCATTTCGTCTTTCGCGAAGCGCTTCTGGAACGCTTCTTCGAGCGTCAGCGTGCGCCGCCCGCCCGGCCCGGCCACCGTCACGCGCGCATCCAGCGCGAGCAGCGCGAGCGGGAGATCGAATCCCCCGATCAGCGGGCCGACGCTCCCGCCGACCGTCAGCATGCGGCGGATCCGAGTGTGTCCCACCGATTCCATGGCGTCGTCGATGGCCGCCCAGTGCTTCCTGACCCGGGGCTCCTCGAAAAACGCCTGTTGCCGAACCGCCGCTCCCGCATGGAGCACGCCGCGCGGGTCGATGGAGAAATCATTCAGCTCCGGGATGCGCATGATCGAGACCAGCCGCTTCGCCTGCGGGAAACCGGTGCGCTCGCGGCGCAGCGCGTGCGACATGCCGCCGGCGACGAGCGCGGCATCGCCCGCCGCGAGCAGCCGGACCGCCTCCTCGACGCTCGACGCCGCCACGAACTCGGGACTGAACGGGCGCGCGCCGGAGGGCTTGCCGGCCGAGAGGCGCGACCACAGGCCGCCCTTGGGTGCGGCC
>DATBMB010000232.1:0-8278 GCA_036555035.1 Burkholderiales bacterium
GCGCCGGTCACGATCAGAAGATCGTTCGAGAGCATGAAGCCGGTCGCCGCCGCCGCCCAGCCCGAGTAGCTGTTCAGCATCGAGATCACCACCGGCATGTCCGCGCCGCCGATCGCCATCACCATGTGGATGCCGAAAAGCAGCGCGATCACTGTCATGACGATGAGCGGCGTCATGCCGTCGGCCATCGAAGGCGAATTGATGAAGCGCCAGCCGAACCAGATCACCACGATGAGGCCGATCAAGTTGATCCAGTGCCGCGCAGGCAGCAGCACCGGCTTGCCGCTGATCTTGGCCGAGAGCTTGCCGAACGCGATCACCGAGCCCGAGAAGGTGACCGCGCCGATCAGGACGCCGATGTAGATCTCCAGGTCGTGGATGGTCTTCTCCGCGCCCTTGAAATGGGCGGAAGCGGCGGGATCAATGTAGTTGGCGAAGCCGACCATCACCGCCGCGATGCCGACCAGGCTGTGCATCAGCGCGACGAGCTCCGGCATCTGCGTCATCCTGACGGTGCGCGCGGCGTAGAGCCCGATCGTTGCGCCCACCACCATCGCGCCGAGGATCCACGGGTAGCCGGCGGCCGTGACGTTCGGCCCGAGCACGGTCGCAGCCACCGCGATCGTCATGCCGATCATGCCGTAGAGATTGCCGCGGCGCGAGGTCTCGGGGTTCGAGAGGCCGCCGAGGCTCAGAATGAAGAGGATCGTCGCGCCGATGTAGGAGGCAGTGGCCAGAGTCGCGGACATGGCTCGCCCCTACTTGCGGAACATCTGGAGCATGCGCTGCGTCACGGCGAAGCCCCCGAACATGTTGATCGCGACGAGCGCGATGCTGACCACCGCCAGCCCCACGATCCAGTCGACGGGCCGGTCGGCTGCCCCGGAGACCGGCGGCGCCACCTGCACCAGCGCGCCGATGGCAATGATGCTGCTGATGGCATTGGTGACGCTCATCAATGGCGTGTGCAGCGCGGGCGTGACATTCCAGATCACCATGTAGCCCACGAAGCAGGCAAGCACGAACACCGTAAAGTGGCCGAGAAACGCCGGCGGCGCGTAGGCGCCGATGAACCAGAAGGCTGCCGCGGCGGCGAGGAAGAAGATCGCGGAGGCTTTGAGCGGCATCGGCGCGCCCCCGGCGCCGTGGCCATGCGCCTTGGCCGGCGCCGGGACGGCGGGTCTTTTCGCTGCCGCCGCGGCAGGGGCCGCGGAGAGCTTCGGCGCGGGCGGGGGCCAGGTGATCTTGCCCTCCTTTACCACCGTGGTGCCGCGGATCACCTCGTCTTCCATGTTGACGTCGATGACGCCGTCCTTCTTCTTGCATAGCTCCTCGGTGAGGCGCAGGAGATTCGTCGCGTAAAGCGTGCTCGACTGCCGGGCGAGACGGCTCGGGAGATCCGCGTAGCCGATGATCGTGACGCCGTGCCTGACCGCCACCTTGCCCGGCTCGGTCAGCTCGCAGTTCCCGCCCTGCTCCGCGGCGAGATCGACGATAACGCTGCCGGGGCTCATCGAGCGCACCATCTCCGCGGTGATCAGCTTGGGCGCCGGCCGGCCCGGGATGAGCGCGGTGGTGATGATGATGTCCACTTCCTTAGCCTGCCTGGCGAAGGTCTCGCGCTGGGCCTTCTGGAAGCCCTCGCTCATCACCTTGGCGTAGCCGCCGACGCCGGTGCCCTCTTCCTGGTAATCGACGGGAACGAACTCGCCGCCCAATGACTTCACCTGGTCGGCCACCTCGGGGCGCGTGTCGTTCGCGCGCACGATGGCGCCGAGGCCGGACGCCGCCCCGATCGCCGCCAGTCCCGCAACGCCCGCGCCGATCACGAAGACCTTCGCCGGCGGCACCTTTCCCGCGGCAGTCACCTGGCCGGTAAAGAAGCGTCCGAAGTGATGCGCCGCCTCGATGACGGCGCGGTAGCCGGCGATGTTGGCCATGGAAGAGAGCGCATCGAGCTTCTGAGCGCGCGAGATGCGAGGCACGCTGTCCATCGCCAGCACCGTCGCCTTTCTCGCCGCGAGGCTCTGCATGAGCTCCGGGTTCTGCGCGGGCCAGATGAAGGAGACGAGCGCGCCGCCTTCGCGCAGCAGGCCGACTTCTTCCGCACCGGGTCCGCGCACCTTGAAGACGATGTCGGAGCGCGCCCACAGGCTGCCCGCGTCGGCCGCGATCTCGGCGCCCGCGGCGCGATATGCGTCGTCGCTGAAGTTCGCCGCCTCGCCGGCGCCGCTTTCGACCGCGACCTTGAAACCGAGCTTGAGGAGCTTCTCGACGACTTCCGGGACGGTGGCGACGCGCCGCTCGCCGGCGGCGGTCTCCCGCGGCACCCCTATCACCTGAGGCATGGACCCCCCTGCGTTTTCCGTCCGGATTATAGGGCGACCGCGCGCAGGACGTCCGCGCGCGCCTTCGCCCCGGCCATGAGGAACGAAAGATCCGAGCCGGAGAGGATCATGCGCATGCCCATCCGGATGTACTGCTCCATCAGCTTTGGTTCATACACCCCTCCCATGCCCGGGTGCTTGCCGTGCTTCCTGCAGGCCGCGATCACCTTTCCATAGGCATCCGCCACCCGCGGATCCGTGAACTGGCCGGGAATGCCCAGTTCCGCGCACAGGTCGTTGGTGCCGATCAGCAGGACGTCCACGCCGGGCACTTGCGCGATCGCATCCGCGCTCGCGATGGCTTTCGGCGTCTCGAGCATGACGACGACAAGCGTCTGCTCGTTCACGAGCTTCGTGGCCTCGCCCACCGGGAGGGACCGGAAGCCGAGCTGCGGCTGGGCGCCCGCGATCGAGCGGTGGCCGAGCGGGGGATAGCGGCACGCACGGGCAATGCGCTGCGCCTCCTCCACGGTATCCACGTGCGGCGCGACGATGCCCTGCGCCCCGTTATCGAGCAGGCGCGAGGCGTGGTAGTGCTCGTGGCCGGGCACCCGCACGATGGGCGTGATGCCGGCGCCGAGCGAGGCCATCGCGAGCTGGGACGCGAGGTCCACGTCGAGCGAGCTGTGCTCCATGTCGATGAAGAGCCAGTCGAAGCCGCAGGTCTTCGCAACCGTCGCGATGTCCACAGTGCGCGCCTGCCGCGCGCCCATGCCGAGCGCGAGCTCCCCGGCGGCAAGCCGCTTCTTGGTCTGATTGATGGCGTCGTCCATGATTCTCCGGGCGTGAGGGATGGGAGCGCGCATTGTAGCCGTTATAATCCGGACATGAGCAGCATCCGCGTGCTCCCCGACCTGCTGGTCAGCCAGATCGCCGCCGGGGAAGTCGTCGAACGCCCCGCGTCCGCTCTCAAGGAATTGCTGGAGAACAGCCTCGACGCCGGCGCGCGCGAGATTTCCGTCCAGCTCGCGGACGGGGGCACGAAGCTCGTCAAGGTCACCGACGACGGCGCCGGCATTCCGCGCGAGGAGCTCGCCCTCGCCCTCGCCCGCCACGCCACCAGCAAGATCACCTCGCTCGAGGACCTGGAGCGGGTGGCGAGCCTCGGCTTTCGGGGGGAGGCGCTCGCGAGCATCGCGGCGGTCTCGCGTCTCACGCTGACGAGCCGCCGCTCCGGCGAGAAGCACGCCTGGGCCGTTGCGGGAAGCGGTCCCGAGGTCTCGAAGGCGGCGCCGGCGGCCCTTTCCTCCGGCACCAGTGTCGAGGCGCGCGACCTCTACTTCAATACCCCGGCCCGCCGCAAGTTCCTCAAATCGGAGGCGACCGAGCTCGCGCACTGCGAGGAAGCGTTCCGGCGCGTTGCACTTGCGCGCCCGGATGTTGCCTTCACGCTGCAACACAACGGGCGCGGCCGCTACCACCTCAAGGCGCAGCCCCTGCGCGCGCGGATCGGCGCCGTGCTCGGCGATGATTTCCACGCCGGCGCCCTCGCGCTCGACGAATCGAGCGCCGGGCTGCGGCTCCACGGTGCCATCGGCCTGCCGGCACACGCGCACGCCAGCCGCGAGGCGCAGTATTGCTTCGTCAACGGCCGCTTCGTGCGGGACCGCCTGATCGCACACGCCATTCGCCAGGCCTACCAGGACGTGCTGCACCACGAGCAGCACCCGTCGTTCGTGCTGTTCCTCGAGATCGACCCCGCCCTGGTGGACGTCAACGTGCATCCCGCCAAGTCGGAAGTGCGCTTCCGCGACGCGCGCGCCGTGCACCAGTTTGTCTTCCACGCGTTGAACAAGGCCCTGGCCGGAGCGGTGGCAGGCGCCACTGCGGGGCGGGCAACAGCCGCGGCCCCTGCTCCCGCGTTCGCCGCGCAGGCCGCGCGCCAGTCGGCTATGGCCCTGGCGGCCGCGGAGCCGGCGGCGTTCTACGAGACCCTGTTCGGGCGGAGGGAGCCCGCGGCCGCTCTCCCGGACGAGGAGGAGGCGCCGCTCGGTTTCGCGCTCGCGCAGCTCTCCGGGGTTTACGTGCTCGCGCAGAACCGCCACGGGCTCGTGATCGTGGACATGCACGCCGCGCACGAGCGCATCATGTATGAGCGGCTGAAGGGCGCGCTCGATGAGCGCGAGATCCCGATGCAGCCGCTGCTGGTACCAGTGACCTTCCCCGCCGAGGCCCTCGACGTCGCGACGGTGGAGGAGCACGACGGAGTGCTGCGCACCATCGGCTTCGACCTCGCCGCGGCATCGCCCACCGCGCTCATCGTGCGGGCGGTGCCGGCGCTGCTCGCCGACGCGGATGCGCGCCGCCTCGCCTCCGACGTGTTGCGGGAGATCCGCGAATACGGGGCGAGCCGTGTCCTGACCGAGCGCCGCAACGAGCTGCTGGCGACCATGGCCTGCCACGCCGCGGTGCGCGCCAACCGCAAGCTGACGGTGCCCGAGATGAACGGCCTGCTGCGCGAGATGGAGGCCACCGAGCGCTCCGGCCAGTGCAACCACGGCCGGCCCACGTGGCACCAGGTCACGCTCGCTGAGCTCGATAAACTCTTCATGCGCGGGCGCTGAAGAGAGTGACGCGGTGACGAAACGACGCAAATCCAAGCCGAAAGCAGCGAGAAAGAAAGCAGCCGGCCCGCGCCGCGCACGGCGCGTCAAGCGCGCCGAGCCCGTTGCCTCACCTCACAGCCCTCCGCCCTCACGCCCCGCCAGTCCGCCGCCGCCCCCCCGGCCTCAACCCGCCACAAGACAGCCGCCGGCCATCCTGCTCATGGGCCCGACGGCGAGCGGCAAGACCGCGGTCGCCCTGCGCCTCGCGCGCGAGCTGCCGTGCGAGATCATCAGCGTGGATTCGGCCCAGATCTACAAGGGCATGGACATCGGCACCGCCAAGCCGGAAGCCGCGGTTCTCAAGGAGGCGCCGCACCACCTGATCGACATCATCGAGCCGCACGAGCGCTACTCCGCCGCGCGCTTCCGCGACGACGCGCTGGCGCTGATGCGCGAGATCACCGAGCGCGAGCGCATTCCGCTCCTCGTGGGCGGCACCATGCTCTACTTCCAGGCGCTCACCGAGGGCTTGAACGAGCTGCCGGAAGCCGACCCGATGATCCGTCTCATGATCGACACCATGGCCGCCGAGCAGGGCTGGCCCGCGCTGCATGCGCAGCTTGCGCGCGTGGATCCCGAGACCGCGGCGCGGCTCGAGCCCAATGACGCCCAGCGCATCCAGCGCGCGCTGGAGATCTACTACATCACGGGGAGGCCGGTGTCGCAGCTCCTGAAAAAGCCCAAGTACGTCTATTTTCCCTACACGCCGCTCAAGGTTGCGCTCCTGCCCGGCGACCGCGAGGGGCTGCACGCGCGGATCGCGAAGCGCTTCGAGGGCATGCTCGAGGCGGGGCTGGTGGACGAGCTGAAGCAGCTGCGCGGGGAATACGCCCTCGAGGCCGGCATGCCGTCCATGCGCTGCGTCGGCTACCGCCAGACCTGGGAACACCTCGAGGGCCGGATCGACGCCCACGCCCTGCGCGAGCAGGGCATCGCCGCCACGCGCCAGCTCGCGAAGCGCCAGCTCACCTGGCTGCGGTCGATCGAGGGCGTGACTGAGTTCGACTGCCTGACGGAGGACGTCGCCGATCTCGTGCTCGAGTACATCCGGCGGGAGCTCGAGGCGCTGCTTGTGGGCTAGGTGCGGCGGGAGGTCATGTCGCGCAGACGGTCCGCCGCCGCCTTGAGCAGCGACACCGCGAAGACGGGGTTCGTCTTTACCATGGTCAGGAAATCGCCGCGGTTGATCGAGATCAGGTCGCAGTCGGTCTCGGCGGTCGCGGTCGCGGCGCGCGGGGACTGATCGACCAGGGCCATCTCGCCGAAGAGGCCCCCGGGTCCCACCCACTCCACGACCTTGGACTTGATGGAGATGGCGACCCGGCCCGAGAGCACGACGTACATGAACACCCCGGCATCGCCCTCCTTCATGATGACGCGGTTCAACGGACAGTGCTGGGGCGGCCGGTGCTGGGTCGCCACCATCAGGCCGTTGAGCAGCTTGTCGTCGAACAGCCGGCGCGTGCGCGTGCCGTCGGAGGAATCCAGCCCCTTGCCCATGGAGAGCATGGTGACCGTCAGGCGCAACCGGTTGATCAGGATGTTCATCAGCATGAGCGCGAATTCCGGCATCTTCTGGATCGCACGGTGGAACTGCTTGGCCTCCAGGCACACCACCTTGCAGGCAGTGCGGGCGGTCGCCGAGGCGCTGCGCGGCAGCTGGCTGATCGCGGCCATCTCGCCGAAGACCTCGCCTTTCTTGACGACGTCGATGGCCTTGCCGCCGCGCGTCACGGCGACCTCGCCTTCCTCCAGCAGGTACATCAGGTCGCTGTTCTGGTTCTCCGTGAAGAAGACCCCGCCCTTGGCCACGTTCTCCACCTTGCCGAGCGACTCGAAGCAGACGCGCGCGACGTTCGGATCGTAGATCGCGCTCTTCGAGGGCCGCTTGGTGAAATCCAGGTCGTCGAAGCTCTGGGCACTGGTCATCGGTCACCGCTCACGGTCGTTGTCGTTTCCCTTGCGCTCCACGGCTGCCTCGGCCCATCCCTTCGAGAAGGTGATGCGCACGGTATCGCCGGCGGAAAGCCGGGCGGCGTCGCGCACGATGCGGCCCTGCCCGTCCTGGGTAATGCTGTATCCGCGCTCCAGCACCGATTGCGGATTGAGGTGGCCCAGGTGAGCGTCAAGGCGAGCGACGAGCGCCACTGCCGCCTCGACACGCCGCCGCGCGGCCTCGCGCAGGCGCCGCGCGAGCTCCCGGCAGCTCCGGCGCCATTCTGCCACGCCGGGCACGCGGGCGGCGAGACGCAGGCCGGCCTCGCGCACGCGCCAGCTGCGCTCCTCGAGCAGGTGCGCCCAGGCGCCGGTCAGCCGCGTCCCGAGGTGGCGCAGTTCGCCCAACCGGGTCCGGATGCGCTCGCCCGGATGCACCAGGCGGCGCGCGAGGAAATCGACCCGCTGCATCCGGCTCTCGAGGCCGCGCCGGACGTCTCTCGACAGCCGGTTGCGAAGCTGCATGACCCCCTGCGCCAGCTCCCGGCGATCGGGGCTCGCCCGCTCGGCGGCCGCGGTCGGGGTCGGCGCCCGCATATCCGCGACGAAGTCGGCGATCGTGAAGTCGGTTTCGTGGCCGACGCCCGCAACGACCGGTATGCCGCACGCGAGGATGGCGCGCGCCACGATCTCCTCGTTGAACGCCCACAGGTCCTCGATGCTGCCGCCGCCGCGGCAGACGATCAGCACGTCGCAGTCGCGCCGCTCGGCCGCGGTTGCAATGGCCGCAGCGATGCGCGCGGCAGCGCCCTCGCCCTGGACCGGCGTAGGGTAAATGAATACCGGCAGGCGCGGCATGCGGCGGCGAAGCGTGGTCAAGACGTCGCGCAGCGCTGCCGCCTGCGGCGAAGTCACCACCCCGACGGCGCGCGGGAAGGGAGGCAAAGGCCGCTTGCGCGCGGGGTCGAACAGCCCCTCCTTCTCCAGCTTCGCCTTCAGGCGCTCGAACGCCTCGTAGAGCGCGCCCAGCCCGGCGCGCCGCATGGCCTCGACGCTGAGCTGGAACTTGCCGCGCGCCTCGTAGAGCGTCGCGACCGCCCGCACCTCCACCTGCATGCCGTCCCGGGGCTGCCAGCCCTGCAGCTGCGCGCGGTGGCGGAACAGCACGCAGTCGACCTGGGCCTGCGCGTCCTTCAGCGTGAAATAGCTATGCCCGGACTCGTAGCGCTTGAAGTTGGAGATTTCCCCGGCGACCCACATGAGCGGCAGGCTGCGCTCGAGCGCTTCGCGCGCGATCCGGTTCAACTCGGAGACCGTGACGACTTGCTGCGGCGCCAGCGCGAGATCGGG
>DATBMB010000036.1:0-3706 GCA_036555035.1 Burkholderiales bacterium
GTTGCCGAGCTTCAGCACGCGGTCGGCCATGCCCGCGATCGCGGCATTGTGCGTGATCACCATCGCCGTCGTACCGAGCTCGGAGTTGATCTTGGCGATCACCTCCAGCACGAGCTTCCCGGTCTCGTAGTCGAGCGCGCCCGTCGGCTCGTCGCACAGCAACACGTCCGGGCGCTTCGCCACCGCGCGCGCGATCGCGACTCGCTGCTGCTCGCCGCCCGAGAGCTGGGATGGAAAATGATCGAGCCGGTCGCCGAGACCGACCCAGCCGAGCGCCTCCTCGGGCGCCATCGGCCGCGCGGCGATCTCGGTCACCAGCGCCACGTTCTCGCGCGCGGTCAGGCTCGGTATCAGGTTGTAGAACTGGAACACGAAGCCCACGTGCTCGCGGCGATAGCGCGTGAGCTCGGACTCGTCCGCGCTGGAGAGCTCGTGCTCGAGAAAGCGGATCTGCCCGGCCGTGGGCGTGTCGAGCCCGCCGAGGATGTTGAGGAGCGTGCTCTTGCCGCTGCCCGAGGGCCCGAGCAGCACGACGAACTCGCCCGCGTGGATGCCGAGGTCCACGCCGCGCAGCGCGTGCACGTCGGTCGTGCCCATGTGATAAGTCTTGGTGAGGCCGCGCGCCTCGAATACGGGGGCGCGCTCGGCCTGCGGCGGGGCAGCGCTTGCGCTCATGGCGGCCATATTACATGGGGCTGTGAGCCGGACGCCGCGGTGCGCGTTGGTGCCGCCTCCTCCGGTGCCGGGGGCGGCCGCCGGCTTCAGTGGGCGTGTGCGGCGTGCTCGTGCTCTCGCTGCGGCGCGCCGTGCTCCGGATGGTGGCCGTGCACGGTGGATGTGGCGTCTTCCCAGAGCCGCTCGACGTAATGAACGTAGGGCACGTACGCTGCCACGAAACGGCGGCCCGCAGCGACGTTATCTGTCGCGAAGTCCCGGCGGCTCAGCGCCTGATGAAAGCGCCGGTGCACGCCTTGGCGTACGGCGTCGGTAAGCAGCTTGACCACGGCGTCGATCGAGCCGTCTTGCAGCGCCTTGTCGGCGGCCGGCACCGCGGGGCCCAGATCGGTTCCCGCGGGCTTGAGGCCCGTAAACGATGCGCCTTCCGAAGCGCGGTGCACGCGTACCAGGGTTTCGAAGAAATGCCGATCCGCAAGCTCCCGCGCGTCGGGCCCGAGCTTGCGCACCGCCGCTGCGTGATCGAACGCGTGCCGGATTTCCGGCTCGTTCTCTGGACGCACCCACGGCAGGACGTGGTTGACGTTTCCGGTCTCGAGCGCCCTGCGCGCGAGCGTCACGACCGGCCCGTCCAGGGTATCGCAATGCCCCACCGCCCACGCCAACAGCAATCCGCCTTCGCCGGCTCCGCCGGGCAGCAGGGGCTCGAGGCCGAGCAGATGCGCGAGCGCGCGATCGACTGCCACCAGGACGAGCCCCAGGCCGAGCGCGACCCAGCGCCTGTCGATTTGCGTAATCTCGATCATGGATGTCTCCTTTGCATGCAAGTCCTGGGCGCGCTGCCGGCCGTCATTTCTTCCGGCTGGGGAACAGCGCCGATGCCTGCCACATGTAGAACGTCACGACCTCCGAGGTGGCGATGACCGCGCCCGCTGCATTCGTCAGCTGCACCTGGAGCCGGTGCTCTCCCCGTTCCAGGCCCTCCAGCGCGAAGGAGGATGCGCGCGCATCGGGGCCGAAGGGCTTGCCGTCAAGCAACACGCGGATCGCGCCGCCTGCGGCAAGCGCATCGCCATTGCGAATCGCGACCGTGACCGCAACCCGCCCGGTGTTGTCGTGAATCGTCTCCTCGTTGCGCGGGCTCACGATGCTGACGCCGAGCCCGGTGTCCTGCGCAATCGAAGGGTCGGCCGTGAAGGCCGCGGCGCAAAGGCAGACAAGGAAAACGCGTGCATTCATTTCGGCCTCCAACCAGCCCGGGCGCGAATCGTGCGCCCGCCTGCCCACCGCCTGGCGGACCAGATCGCGATGCGGATCGCCTGTCCCTCGGGGCGGCCTGCTTCCAGCAGCGCATTCGCGATCTCGATCGCTTTGTGCCGCACCCGTGGCGGCAGGTTCTTCATGGAGACGGGATAGCGCTCAGCGCTCCACGGCATGGGAATCCTCCCGCGCGCGGCCGCTGCGGTGCTCGAGCGTGATCCCCGCGGCCTCGAGCGCGACGCCGGCCGCGAGCAGTGCGATGCCGGACCACGACTCCGGCGCGAGCCACATGAAGAGCGCGCCGGCGCCTACGAGCAGCGCGCCCAGCGCCCGTCGCAGGCCCCGGTATCTGATCAGCACGGTGTCACTCCGACGCAAACCGGACTACAGTACATCCCAAAGCGTCCCTGGGCGGCTTGACGCAGATCAAGGGGGTGTCCCATGGCGTCGATACCATCGGCGGTACCCCGGGCGGTTGCCGGCGAAGGCAGGTCATGAGCGCACCGAGCAGCGCCGCGCCGAGCGGCGAAGACTATTTCGAGCACGACGCCGATATCGGCGTGGTGGGGCGCGGCGCGACGCTGGAGGAAGCGTTCGAATCCGCCGCCGCCGCGACTTTTGGCGTCATGGTGGACCTCGCCGCCGTGCGCCCGGAGCAGTCGGTGACGCTCGATTTCGAGGAAGCCGACGTCGAGATCGCGCTGGTGCGGTGGTTGAACCTCCTGCTCGGTCTTTCCCACGAGCACGGGCTCATCTTCAGCCGCTTCTGGATCGAGCGCGACGGGGTGCGCTGGCGCGGCGGCGCGAGCGGCGAGCCGTGGCGGCGCGACCTCGAGCGCGGCGTGGAAGTGAAGGGCGCCACGTTGACGATGCTCCAGGTGAAGCAGGAGCACGACGGCTGGCGGGCGCGCTGCGTCGTAGATGTGTAGCTATTGAACGTGTGGCTCCCGCGCAGGCGGGAGTCCAGGCAACGCATGGACCTGACAAGGCTGAAGCAGATCGACGAGTGGTCGTGGACGGTCGCGCTCGCGCCGGGGGAAGCACGCGGCGAGGTAAAGCTCTACGGCAGCCGCGAATTGCTCGCGACCATGGACGACAAGGTGATCGAGCAGATCACGAACGTCGCGCGCCTGCCGGGGCTCGTCGGCCCCGCGATGACGATGCCGGACGCGCATTGGGGCTACGGCTTTCCGATCGGCGGCGTCGCGGCGTTCGATCCCGAGCAGGGCGGGATCATTTCGGCGGGCGGCGTCGGCTTCGATATCTCCTGCGGCATCCGCTGCCTGCGCACCAATCTCCAGCTCGCGGACGTCGCGGATGAGCTGCCCTCGATCGCGCGCGAACTCTCCGAGAAGATCCCCGCGGGCATGGGCGAGGAGGGCGAGATCCGGCTCGCGCCGGACGCGCTCGACGAAGTGCTGACGGGCGGCGCGCAATGGGCGGTGCAGCATGGATACGGCGCGGCGGCCGATCTCGAGTTCATCGAGGAAGGCGGGCGCGTAGCCGGTCCGGTGCCGGAAAACGTCTCCCCGCTCGCGAAGAAGCGCCAGCGCGGGGAGATGGGAACGCTCGGCTCGGGCAATCACTATCTGGAGGTGCAGGTGGTGGATCGCATCCACGACGCGCCCGCGGCGCAGGCCTTCGGATTGCACGCGGGGCAGCTGCTGGTCTCGATACATTGCGGCTCGCGCGGTCTCGGCCACCAGATCGGCACCGACTACCTGGTAAGCCTCGCCAAGGCCGCCTCGCGCCTCGGGATCCGTCTCCCCGA